>CAMWLB010000243.1 GCA_947174985.1 uncultured Lachnospiraceae bacterium
AAAAGATAACGAGGGAAGAAGCGGCAGCTTACTGTCTGACGCTGCCGGATACTTACGCAGATACGCCATTTCATGATGAAAACTGGCTGGTTATCCGATGCAGGGATAACAAAAAAGTATTTGCATGGATTTTTGAGCGGGAAGGGAATATCTGGATTAATGTGAAAATGCGTCCTGAATGGCGCGATTTCTGGCGCGAGGCGTTTGAAGCGGTAATCGGGGCATATCATCTGAACAAAGAGCATTGGAGTTCCATCATTTTAAACGGAACCGTTCCGGAAGCGGATGTGCGGAGAATGATAGACGAAAGCTATGATTTGGTGAAGCCGTCCGGGAAAAAGCGAAACAGTAAAAAGAACAAAGGAAATCCATAACATACAGGAAACGGATTATGACAGGGAACATAGGAAAAAGATTGCATGATTATGCGGAAAATTATGTAGTTTTTGATTTGGAAACAACGGGGCTGAGCCCTGCCAGAGATGAAATCATTGAAATATCGGGAATCAAAGTGAGGGACGGCTCTGTGGAAGCGGAATTTTCTACGCTGGTCAATCCGGGTATTCCGATACCATGGGCGGCTTCCCGGGTAAATGGCATTACGGACGAAATGGTAAAAAATGCGCCTCATCTTGCAGAGGCGCTTGGCGCATTTTTGGATTTTGTGGGGGAGGCTGTTTTGGTCGGACACAATATTCACAGCTTTGATTTACCCTTTGTATATGCAGGAGCGGCAAAAACGCTCGACAGGCAGATTGCAAATAATTATGTGGATACGCTGTACCTTGCAAAAAGTTGTCTTCCACAGTTGAAACATTATAAACTGACAGACCTGTCAGAATATTTTGGCTTTGAGACAGAAGGCGCGCATCGCGCGTTGGCGGACTGCCGCATGAACCAGAAATGTTATGAAGCCCTTTTGAAAATTTGGAAGGAAAAGGAAAAAGAAAGAACACATATGGAAAACAGCGGACAGGATGTATGCTGTCCGGAATGTGGCTGTATTTTGATAAAGAGAAAAGGAAGATTCGGTATGTTTTGGGGCTGTAGTGGTTTTCCGGCATGCCGGTACACAAAAAACTGCCGGTAGCAGGAAGAAACCCGCGGCGCCTTGCCGTGCTGCGGTGGAATGGGAGGAGCTATGAAAAAAAGAAAATTTTATGCGGTAAGTATGGCGGTCATATTGATTTTATCGCTTTTTATACAGGGTTGTGGAAAAAAGGCAGCAGAAGTATCCGAAAAGAGCCTTCAGCAGACAGAGCAGGATGAGGGAGGCGATGAAATGGAATCGGTGCCGGATAATACAGAAGAATTAAAGGACGAGAATACGGAAACGGATGTGGCAGAGCCGGAGAGCGGAGCAGATGAGAAAAAGCCAAAGCCTTCAAGGTCTCCCAAGCCGGATGAGCAAGATAAGCCGGATGAGCAGGATGTAGCCACGGAGGACAATCAGGAAGAGCAGGAGTCGAAGCCTGCGAAGCCGGCGGCGTTTCCCGGAACGGCATATCCCTCCACAGCGGGTGCGCTTCAGGTGAATGGCACCCAGCTTACCGATGAGAACGGAGCGGCGGTGCAGTTAAAAGGAATCAGCACCCATGGGATTGCCTGGTTTCCTGACTATGTCAATGAAGACTGTTTTAAGCAGTTTCGGGAAGAGTGGAATGCCAATGTCATAAGGCTTGCCATGTATACCGCAGAGTACGGCGGCTATTGCAGCGGCGGTGACCAAAAGGCATTGAAGGAACTGGTTCATAACGGCGTCGCGTATGCGACGACAAATGACATGTATGTCATTATAGACTGGCATATCTTATCCGACAACAATCCGAATACTTACAAAGACAAGGCAAAGGAATTTTTTGCGGAGATGGCGGAGAAATATGCCGGTTACAACAATGTTCTGTACGAAATCTGCAATGAGCCGAACGGCGGAACGAGCTGGAGCGACATCAAATCCTATGCGGAGGAAGTGATAGCGGTGATTCGTTCCTATGACGAGGATGGTATTATCATTGTCGGCACGCCAAACTGGTCGCAGTTTGTGGATCAGGCGGCAGCGGACCCTATTACGGGTTATGACAATATTATGTATTCCCTGCATTTTTATGCGGCAACACATAAAGAATCCCTGCGCAATACCATGACTGCCGCGATTGACGCGGGACTGCCCATATTCGTGACGGAGTACGGCATCTGCGATGCAAGCGGAAGCGGCGGCATAGATGAGAAGCAGGCGAACCAGTGGGTGAGCACCATGAATAGCTATGGTGTCAGTTATGTTGCGTGGAATTTGTCCAATAAGGGGGAAACCTCTGCGATTATAAACAGCAGTTGTAACAAGGTTTCCGGTTTTACGGAGAGCGATTTGAGCGCTTCTGGAAAATGGCTGTATCAAATGCTGACCGGTGAAAACGCCGATATTGCTTCTATCGGGCAAAACAGCGGCGGTTCCTCTGACGGACAGGGGAATAACGGCAACTCCTCCACCGGACAGGGAAATAACGGCGGTTCGGGACAGCAAAATAACGGACAGGGAGGTTCGGCAGGAACCGGCAGTCCGACTGCGTCAGTTACCCTGACAAATGGAGATATTACATACACGGCAGAATTGAAGAATAGCTGGGAGTCTGATGGAAAAGCCTTTTATCAGTACGAATTAACCCTGCAGAATACTTCCTCCGTATCCTGTGATAAATGGGAAATCGATGTTCCCTTTAGCGAGGCAGTTACGCTTGTGGACGGCTGGAACGGAGATTACTCGACCGCCGATAAGGTTCTGCATATCACCAGCAAGGATTATAACGGAAGTATTGCAGCAGGGTCTTCGGTAAAAGATATCGGTTTTATCGTCAGCGGAAGCAAGGATATGAAGGTATCAGAGTAATTATCTGTTCAGTCCATAGCTCCTTGTCTGTTCGTCAAACATTTCTTCACCCTCATGCTGTGCTGTTACGCCGGAGATAAATCCGTAACGGTCACGGTGTATGGCGATATCAATGGTGCCGTCCCGCTCTATATGCATACCGAGCTGCTCGTCTGTGTAGACGCGCACCTTTTCACCACGGTAGGAAAAACTGCCGTCTTCTTCATGAAGAATTTCCCAATCGGCGTATTCTGCGTATTTTTCCTCGTCATCCAGACAGAGGGAGAATACGACGCGGAACGCGCCTTTTTCTACGCCGAAGGTTTCAGCGAGGGCGGCTTTTATCTGTTCTTCCATGATTTCAGGGTCGTTCGTGTTGTCAGACTTTAATACATCTATGATGACATTTTCTGCCCGTCTCTGCGCATTTTCGCCTAAATAAATATCCCGTGTGATATCGACGTAGCATCCCCAGCGGCAGTTAGAACTTACACAATAGGGCGACAGATAGGAGGAAAAGGGAGCCTGTACGCCGGTTGCAAAGACTGTGGTTCCGCATATGAGGAATAGAAAAGAAAAGGCAAGTATCAAAGCAGAAGCTTTTTTATAATGTAAAATGTTTTTGACGCGTTTTTCAATTTCTGTTCTGGAAAAAGCACTGTAAAGCAGGGTGGTGCGGCTGCGGCTTACCGCCATGGCCAGCAGGCTCATGGCATAGACCTTGCGTTCTTCTGTATCGTATGATTTCAGGAGAGCGGCGTCACAGGCATTTTCCAAATCGGCGGAAAGATACTTTGACATAATCCATACCAGAGGGTTAAACCAATGCAGGCAGAGCGTCAGCAGCATCACTGCTTTTGCATAATTGTCATGCCTCTTGATGTGCATTGTCTCGTGTGCCAGAATGTGGCGTAAAAGGACAGTATCCTGAAAATTCATGCGAGTGGGCAGATAAATACAGGGGTTCAGGAACCCGCTTACCAAGGGAGACGCAATTTCGTCACAGGTAAATACCGGTATATGCCCCATATCCATCTCGCGAAGCATAGTGTTGATAGTCTCGTTGTGCTCTATTAAGAGCCGGTTCTTTAATCGTTTCGTGCAACGATATTTTTGCAGAGATAGAATGCCGATTGTGGCTGCAAGCCCCAAAAGGTAAGCGCCAAGTATCAGAATGCGCGGCTGAAACCAAAGAGTGGCGATATTTCCTGTATACTGGGCAGCAGCAGTAGAGATTTCATACACATCCTGGGAAATATTAATGACAGTTGTGTCAGAACCGCCTTCCAAAAGCAAAGGTGACTGATCCTGCACAACGTCAGAGGTGGCTTCGTCTATTTGGACAACGTAGGTGATTTTGTCAACGATAGCCGGAACCTTCATGCTCAAAGGACTGCTCAAAGAAAAAGGCACAAGCAGGCGGATGAGCACCACGCACCAAAGCGCGGGAAAGACAAATTTGGGTAGTCTGTTTTTTAACAGTCCCCTCATAATAAGAACAATGATAATCATAATACTTCCATAAAATGCCATAAGGTAAAATGGCATGCTCATTCTGAAATGTAACATTTTTCCTCCATTCCGAAGCGTTCCAATGGAAAGCGCTTCTTTGCTGTGTTTGTGAAAACGGGCTATTTCGCGGCCTGGATCATCTTGTAAAGCCTGTCAGCATCTTCCTCTGAAATTCCCTGGTTTCTTAAGAAGGATGAAAAAAACAGTTCGCTCGAGCCGCCGAACATTTTGTCGATAAGCTGCTCGGTTTCACTCTGTGCAACCTCATCCTTTGTGACGAGGGGGCGGCACAGGAAGCCGGGTTCCTCGCGCTCTATGGCGCCCTTTTCGATGCACTTTTTAATGACAGTGTAGGTGGTGTTCTTGTTCCAGCCAATGCGCGCCGAAAGTACATCTACAATGTCCTTCGCCGGCTTTTCGCCCAGCTCCCACAAAACTTCCATCACCTTAAGCTCTGAATCAAATAGTTTCACGGGGTATCTCTCCTTTCATGGTTTGATGAAATTTAGGTAGTTGCAAAATGTTTTCAGCAAGTGACGGGAATGGACAATATAGACAAAAACGGGCTCCGAAGCAGTGGCAAGTCACCCGTTTTTGTCTATAT
>CAMWLB010000244.1 GCA_947174985.1 uncultured Lachnospiraceae bacterium
GTGCAGTACCTGCGTTACATACAAATCCGCCGCTATCTTGTCAAAATCCGCCGTCTCCTCAAAGGCTTCCTTCATGCCCATAGCACGCAGGATTTCTGTTAAACCCTCGATTTCCCGTTCCATGGTAAATTTGGGGATTACCAGCCGGTCAATTTCTTTTTTGCCCGCATCGTCCAGACTGTCAAAAAGCGCCTCTTTTTCTGTATCATCAAGCACTGCAAACAAAGCCTCTATGTCACCACCATCAGGATTCTCAGATGTATCGGGAATGAATATCTTCATAACGAGCGGTGAATCCTTATAGGGGATGGCAATTCCCTTCATACCGTCAGACTCTATATAAGCATAGTACTCCCCGTACTGATGCATCATATCCACTCTTTTGTCCCCGCCGTTTCCGTGGAATGTCTCCTCATGGGTACTCTCCTCCTCAAAGGGAGTTTCCCATTTTCCCTCGAAATACACAGCATTCATCAATATCATTATCGTCTCGGGAGGAAGCTCAGAAATCACCTGCGGTATCATGCCATTGGTATTTTCATCAGCCCAGCCGTTTATCCTTGCAATTGCATCTTTCGGATTTCCCAAAAAGTCCGCCTCATATAATTCACTTTCAAAAAATTCCTTTGCCGGCTTCAGAAAGTCCGACTCCATATTCTCTCCCCATTCTCTCCCCTGCTGCAGCCAGATGGAATTGCCTGTCAGAACAAAAGTCTCGTTCGACCAGTTTGTGGCAAGATATTTCTGCATGGCTCTGCTCCACACATCCGCATCGCTGATGCCGAGCATCGTCTCCAGCTCTTCCTTTGTCTCTGAACCCGCTCCCAGATTTAAAAGTGACAGTGCGCTGCAAAGGCTGTATGGAGAAAAGAAAACATTCTCTCCGCTTTCCAAATGTCCATATAACTGATAAGCAAACTGATTTACACCGTTTCTCAACATATCTTTCTCCTCTTGCACAAGAGCTTCCTGCTCCATAGACTGTCCTCCGTCCATGGACTGTTCTCCGTCTATGGTCAGCCGCAGGCTTTCGTCCTCCTGCGCTGCGCCGTCCGCATTTTCCATTTCCTTTTGTGTTTCACTTTGTTTCGTTTCCTGTTTTCCACAACCGCTTATCCCTGCGAGCATACAGAACGCAAGCAGCCATGCCAATCCTTTTTTCTTCATAAAAAACCTCCCTTCTGTCCGCGTCTGCCGTCAAACGGACAGTGTTTCCTATATAGGATACGGACAAAAGAGAGGTTTTTATGGTAAATATGATATTTAAATAAATTCTTTTACAGTCTTGTAAACGCCTTTTGCGTCCAGACCGTATTTTTCAATCAATGCCGCTGCCGATCCGGATTCGCCGAACACATCCTGCATGCCTATCTTGCATACCGGAACCGGATAGTTCTTGCAGAGTGCATCGCAGACCGCGCTGCCAAGCCCGCCGATTACGGAGTGCTCCTCTACCGTGACTACCTTGCCGGTCTTTTTTGCGCTGTTCACAATCAGTTCCTCGTCAAGGGGCTTAATCGTACAGATATTGACAACCTCGGCGCTTACGCCCTCTTCCGCCAGCATAGCTGCTGCGCCCAGCGCAGAATCCACACAGATACCCGTTGCCACAATCGTAACGTCGCTGCCTTCCCTGACCACAGTGCCTTTCCCGATTTCAAAATGGTAATCCGGTCTGTCATTAATCACAGGAACCGCCGCACGTCCGAATCTCAGATAAACAGGTCCCTCATATTCCAATGCTGCACGGACTGCCGCACGTGCCTCCACATCATCGGAAGGACACATCACCACCATGCCGGGTATGGTGCGCATCAACGCCAAATCCTCGTTACACTGGTGCGTTGCACCGTCCTCCCCGACAGAAATACCAGCATGCGTAGCTCCGATTTTTACATTCAAATGCGGATAACCTACAGAGTTACGCACCTGCTCAAAGGCACGTCCTGCCGCAAACATGGCAAAAGAGCTGACAAAGGGAATCTTGCCCGCACAGGCCAAGCCCGCCGCGATACCTACCATGTTACTCTCGGCAATACCGCAGTCGATATGCCTTTCAGGATAAGCTTTTTTAAAAATGCTTGTTTTAGTTGCGGCTGCAAGGTCTGCATCCAGAACCACCAGATTGGGGAACTCCTCAGCCAGTTCCTTTAACGCATTGCCGTAGCTCTCTCTGGTTGCGACTTTCTTTACAATCTTTTCCTCTGCCATTATTCTTCACCTGCCTTTTCCAGTTCCTCGCCGATTTTTTCAAGGTCCGCCATGGCAACCGCATACTCCTCGTCATTGGGAGCCTTTCCGTGCCAGTCAATATTATTTTCCATAAAGGATACGCCCTTGCCCTTTAAGCTTTGCATCACGATACAGGTCGGACAGTCCTTCGTCTCCCTTGCTTCTTTGAACGCCGCCCTGATTTGATCGAAATCGTGCGCATCTATATGAATTACATGAAAATTGAACGCCTCAAACTTTTTATCAATCGGGTAAGGAGAACAAACTTCGCTGATTGGTCCGTCAATCTGCAAATTGTTGTTATCTACAATCACGCAGAGATTGTCAAGCTTCCTGTGTCCGGCAAACATTGCCGCTTCCCATACCTGTCCCTCTTCCAGCTCGCCGTCACCTAAAAGCGTATACGTGCGGTACTCCCTGCCATCCAGCTTTGCTGCAAGTGCCATACCCACTGCTGCGGAAATACCCTGGCCCAATGAACCGGAAGACATGTCCACGCCCGGGATATGAATACAGGGATGGCCTTGCAGATAAGAACCTAAGTGACGCAGTGTCGGCAAATCCTCCACCGGAAAAAATCCTCTGTTTGCCAGTGCAGAATACAGACCGGGTGCGGTATGCCCTTTGGAGAGCACAAACCTGTCCCTCTCCTCCATCTGCGGATTTTCGGGATCGATGTTCATCTCTTCAAAATAGAGAAATGTAAACATGTCCGCCGCGGATAAAGAGCCGCCGGGATGTCCGGCTTTTGCACCGTGAACTGCGGTAACAATGCCCTTGCGGACTTCATTCGCCGTTTTTTGCAGTTCCAAATTTTTCATGTTAACCTCTTTTCTGCGCTGTTCTTTGCGCATTTCAAATATCTTTTGACGCTTATACTCTAGCATACTTTTACTTTTCCGTCCATAGAGAACTGAAAAATTCATGTTCCCCGCCACCGCCGGCATATATATAAATAAAACCCTGTGGAAGCTGCCTATGAAAAAACCCTTTCACTTCTTGTTTTCAAAAAAATTACTGCCCTTGTATTTTCTGCTGCCGATACTTTTCTTATTAACCTTTTTCCTGTTTTCCTCAGGCAAAGATGCAAAGGCATTTGATAATCTCACCGAGGACATTTTTCAAAATGAACTGTACGGAAACACCTTGAATCTGCACTATACACTTGCCAATCCCGAAAATTTCGGCATTGCACGCTATGACCCCACGCTCCCTGTCTACTCCGCCGATTCCGGCGAGCAGTCCGAAGCGGCGCTTCGAGATTACATAACCCGCCTTTCGGCAATCAATATAAAACGCCTTGAAAAAGAACAGCAATATACCTACAAGCTGTTAGAACGCTTTCTGTCCCACACACAGGAAAGCAGCGCTTTTCCTTACTATGACGAGCCGCTTTCGCCTGCCTCCGGCATGCAGTCCCAGCTCCCGATTTTGTTTGCCGAGTATGCCTTTCGCTCCGTGGAGGATGTGGAAGATTACCTTGCTCTTTTGGACCAGACTGACGAGTATTTTGCCTCTTTGCTTGTCTATGAACAGGAAAAGAAAGCCGCGGGACTGCTGCAGGCGGATACCTCTCTGCAGCAGGTCAGGGAACAATGTTATACCATTCTCTCCAAAGAAGAACTGGCACAGGGAACCCATTTTTTACAAACCACTTTTTCGGAGCGTCTGCAAAAACTGATACAGGATGGAAAAATCACGCAGTCGGAAGCGGAACAGTACGAAGCCCAAAACGATCGGCTGCTCTCCACCGTCATGCTGCCCGCCTATGAAGCGCTTGCCGACGGATTGTTTCTTCTTATGGGGGACGGCACCTCCACGCCGACCGGTCTCTGCTATTTTCCCAAAGGACAGGATTATTATCTGTGGCTCGTGGAAAAAAACACCGGCTCTGCACTTACCATTGACGAAATAAAAGCAATTTTGTATCCCCGCTTTGAGGCAGAATACGAAGAACTGCATGAAATGCTCTCTGCAAGGGAAGATTCCATTTCTCTCTGGATACAAATTTTGCAGGACAGCAGCTTTCCGCTGCTTACACCGGAAGATATGCTTGCTGATTTACAGGAAAGGATGCACTCGGATTTTCCGCCCTTTCCATCGGGACTCTTTTCCTCCGACGCCCCTCCTGCCCTGTCCGTCAAGACGGTTTCTGAAAGCCTGCAGGACTATTGCGCTCCTGCCTTTTATCTGACGCCGCCTTTGGACGACACAGAAAACAACGTCATATATATCAATGAAAAGACCACGCCCGCAGGTCTCGCGCTTTATACCACGCTGGCACACGAGGGGTATCCCGGGCATCTCTATCAGTCTGTATACAGCCAGCGCGCCATGAGTCAGGACGACGAAAATCCTGTCCGCCAGGTGCTCTCCTACAGCGGCTATCTGGAAGGCTGGGCACTGTATGTAGAATTTATTTCCTATGATTATGCTGCTGCCCTGGCTGCTGAAGAGGGTAACGAGGATACCGCCTATGCCTACATAATAGAAAAGCATAACCGCAATATGCAGTTATGCCTGTATGCATTGCTGGACGTGTCCATCCATTATGACGGTGCTTCCTTTGAGCAGATTCAACAGGTGCTTTCCTCTTTCGGCGTCACCGATTTGGAAACTGCACGCCATGTTTATGACTACATTGCAGAGGAGCCCTCCAATTACCTGAAATATTATCTCAGCTATCTGGAAATTCTCCGTCTAAAAGAAGAAGCGCAGGAAAAGTGGGGC
>CAMWLB010000245.1 GCA_947174985.1 uncultured Lachnospiraceae bacterium
AGACTGTTTCGGGATTGTGTACTCGCTAAAACGGGTTATGATTGCACTAACAAATTGGTATTTTGTGAGGGAATCAAACATTATGGAATATGTAAAAGCGACTGAAAAAGACATAGAACAAATCTTAATGATAGTGCAAGATACAATACAGGAAATTTATCCGATATACTATCCAAAAGAAGTTGTTGACTTTTTTTGCAAACTTCATTGCAAAGAAAGTATATCTGAGGATATAAAAAACGGTTTTGTTGGTATCTTGCGGGACGATAATATGATTGTGGGAACGGGCTGTTATAAGGATAATCATATTACAAGGGTATATGTAAAACCAGAATGTCAAAATAAAGGCTACGGAAGCTATATTATGCAATGTTTAGAAAATCAAATCAGTTTGCAATATGATATGGTATATTTAGATGCGTCATTGCCTGCGAGCCATTTATATGAAAAAAGAGGGTATCAAACTACAAAGCATGAGAGATGGAACGTAGAAAATGGAAGAATACTTGTATATGAAGTTATGGTGAAATCGTTGTCGAATACTTCAACTTGTATTTGCTATGACGGAAAGTTTTTTGTTCCACAAAAGAATACAGACAACGGCGAAGTTGACGGAAATACATTATTTGCATACCATCAAAAGGATAATATCTTATGGGCGGATTATTCTGGTGGAGAGATTATAAAAGGTCACTTAGTTGGAACGGTAATGAAGAATGGGGAATTAGATTTTTATTACCAGCACATAAATCTACAAAAACAAGTGCGGGTTGGAGTTTGCCATAGTGTGCCCCAAATTTTAGATAACGGAAAAATTAAACTGTTTGAAAAGTGGCAATGGTTAAATGGCGATAAATCGGAAGGTCAATCTGTTATTGTAGAAAAGTAATGGCATTCAGATACACAACTTCCTGTTTGTTGGTAAGATGAAGAAATTGAAAAACCGATATTTGTGGAGGTTTTATAACAATGAAAACGCATGATTGTGGGTTTACCAAGGAAGGTAATTGGTTTAGATATCGTGCCGGAGCAATTATTATAGAAGATGGTTGTGTGCTTTTTGCAGGAAATGAGAATGAAAATTACTTATATTCCATCGGCGGCGGTGTTCATATGGGCGAAACTGCTGAGGATGCGGTTCTGCGCGAGGTCTTTGAGGAGACGGGTGTGCATTATGAGATAGATTCTTTAGCGGTTATCCATGAGAATTTTTTTAATGAGAATAGTGGAACTTTAAAGGGATTAAATTGTCATGAAATAAGTTTCTATTTCCTAATGAAATCAAGGGGGACGAAAGAACTTCACAGCAATAGTACAACTTATGGAGTGAAAGAAGAAATGCACTGGATACCGATAAATGATTTGGACAAATACAAGGCATTTCCAAGTTTTATGAAAGACTATCTTAGTAAAGAACATTTTGGAATAGAACATATAGTAACTGATGAGAGAAAATGATAACTTCCGGTTTTTGCAGCATTCAGCCTGTAGAGCCATATATTCCCTAAGGCACCCATTAAGAAGCGTTGGAGCAAAGTCATGCGCGCATACTTAGCGAGGTTCTTTCGAGCTTAGCGTCCATTACGTTTCTTTCTGAGCGAGAGCGCGGTGCCGTAGGAATATATGGCTCTACAGGCGTAACTAGCCGCAAATAGTGTGACTTGCCGCAAACCTAAACACAAACGAAACGCTTTCTACGCAACTCCAAGTTCTGCAAGCGCCGCCTTCGCCTCCGCAAGCCCCGTAAAATGGATGCCATGTATGCCAAGCGCTTCCGCGGCGGCGATATTGGGCAGCGTGTCGTCGATAAAGACACATTCTTCCGCAGTCAGATTGTACTGTGTAAGAATCAGTTTGTAGATGGCAGGATCCGGTTTGGTGAGATGTACCTTGCAGGAAAAAATACCGCCGTCTAAGTGCGGGACAAAATCCATCGCATGGGTACAGTCTTTGAGTGCCTTTTCAGAGAAATTGGACAAAAAGAGTGTCTGATAACCTTTTGCTTTCAGTTCCTCTATCCATGGGATTGCATAATCGCAGCGCCTCAGGATTCCGCCTGCATCGGCAAGGGACTCTGTAAGCTCTTTTTCGAGCGCAGGGTCGTTTTTGATAAAAAGCTGCAGAATTTCTTCCTCCGACAAGTTACCCAAATCGTATTCATTCCATTGTGGGCTTAATACAGTGGCTTTCCCCAGTCTTTCCACGATTTCATCCGGATAGCCGAAAGAGGCAAAATGATGCTGCCAGGAAAATTCGGTCAGTACGTTGCCAATATCAAAAATAACAGTCTTAATCATATCTCCTCCGATTCCGCCGCAATAGCGGCATTTTTTTCTTTGTTTATAATGTCCAAAAGATTTTTTGCGGCGGCAGACATGGGATTTTTACTGTCTGTTACAATACAAAACTCTCTTTTGGGTATAATCTTATTAAAGCGAAGTTCAAACAGCTTTCCGGACTGTAAGTGCGGCAGGGCAAAATCCCGTACCACGCAGCCGACGCCCAGATTCCGCAGGGCAAACTGTACGATCATGTCGCTGGTGGCAAGTTCAAATTCCGGCTGTATATGTACGCCGTTGTCTGACAGAAAATGGTCCATATAGCTCCTTGTGCTGGTGTTTTTTTCGAGATAAATGATGGGCAGCTTTTCCAGTTCGGACAAATCAAGGGTTTTATTCTTGTAGGAGATAAACCGCCTGCCGCAGACAAAAATATCCTCTATGCTGCGTACTGCCATGGTATTGATATCCTTTGGCGTCTCAAAAGGCGTGCTGACGATGCCGAAATCTATCTGTCCTATATGAAGGTTCTGCAGTGTTTCGGGCGTGGGAGCGTTGCTCACCACAACCTTGATGTCAGGATATTTTTCGTGAAAAAGTTCCAGAAAAGGCAGCAGATAAAACTGCAGGGTCATGTCGCTGGCGCCAATATGGATTTCTCCCAGTTCCAGATTGAGCATCTGTTTCAGCTTCTGCTCGCCGGTTTCTATCTGCTCATAGCCCTTGGAGACGTAGGAATATAGAAGCTCGCCTTCCGCCGTAAGCCTGACGCCCCTTGATACGCGGCAGAAAAGCCGTGTGCCGACCTGTTCCTCCAAAAGACGGATGGACTGGCTGACAGCGGGCTGGGAGATGGATAAAAGACCGGCGGCATGCGTCAGGGAGCCTGTCTTTGCCACATAATAAAATACCTTGTAATATTCCAAATTTGCAATCATAAAGTTCCTTCCGTGGTCCGGCGTTTGACGCCTGCATGAAAAAAAGGGCGGTAACTCTGTACCTATCTTACTACAAAAACCATAAAAGGGCAATGTTTACATTGTTGGGAAATTGCAGTAGAATAAAGGGAGAAAAAGGAAAAAACTGCGAGGACAGCAAGTTTGCGGGTCATATGACTTTACGCAATCAAGATACGCAGAAATGAGGAAAAAGTGAAAAAAAACAGAAAAACGAAAATATACAATATTTTGATAGAATATTTGATTTTACCCGTGGCAACTGCTTTTCTGGTGGCGGGCGTCTATGTGTTTAAATTTCCGAATCATTTTTCTTTTGGAGGTGTGACGGGTATAGCGGTCGTCCTTGGCGAGATAGTGCCGGTTTCGCCCGCAACGATTAACTTTATCATCAACATGGTGCTTCTGGTGCTGGGATTTTTGTTTCTGGGAAAGGACACAGGGCTGAAAACGGTTTATGTCAGTATCCTCACTTCAGTAGGATTGAGTCTGATGGAATGGCTGGTGCCCATGGAAAAACCACTTACCTCTGAGCCGGTGCTGGAGCTTTTGTTTGCGATAGTGCTGCCCGCGGTCAGCAGCGCCATTCTCTTTAATATCGGCGCTTCCGGCGGTGGAACGGACATTATCGCCATGATACTGCAAAAGCATACCAGTGTGTCAATCGGCATTGCGCTTTTCATTGTGGATTTGCTGATTGTGGTTTCCTCCTGCCTTGTGTTTGACATACAGACCGGATTGTTTTCCTTCTGCGGACTGATGGCAAAAACCCTTGTCATAGACGGCGTGATTGAAAATATCAATCTGTGCAAATATTTTACGATTGTCTGTGACGACGCAGAACCCATCTGCCATTTTATCAACGCAGAATTAAACCGTTCCGCCACTGTGTACCGCGCGCAGGGCGCATATACGCACAAACCCAAGGTGATTATCCTGACCGTCATGAAGCGTGGGCAGGCGGTGCAGCTAAGAAACTACATCAGGCAGACACAGCCCACAGCCTTTATGATGATTACCAACAGCAGTGAGATTATCGGGAAAGGGTTTCGGGGGCTGAATTAGCCGGGCTAAAATCGCCCTAAAGTATTTCCCTAGTCATCCGATATATAAGTATAAGTAATTGACAGGCTACGGAGAGCGCATTTTCAAGGAACGGAGTTCCGAAAATGCGCTCTTTGCTGTTTATAACATGTGGAAAGCAGGAGGATACAAATTATGGCGATAGCAGGAATCGATGCGCAGAGCAAAGCAGCAGCCGACTATGTAAAAAAGAACCGGAGAGAGGACGTGGGCGCAGCGGCATTTAAGGATATGCTGCTTACCACCATGGGAAAAGACCCCAATAAAAAGGCGCCTTACAGCCATCTGGCAAAGGATGGCGTGATTGAGTACAATGGGGTTACCTTTGTCTGCGATTACAAGCACAATGCGCTGTGTCTCGGCGATGTGAGCAATCCGAAAAACGTTATCTATGTGGCGCTGGCAGACGGCGGCACATTACAGGTAAACAGAGACAATGTTGACGATTTGTCAAAGGCAATCGGCATGTTTTCACCGGAGGACGTAAACCGGATACTGCGCGCTATCTCTTTGGATGCCCAGTGTCAGAGAAAACTGGCGGAAATCGACGAGGAGAGAAACAGTATCGGAAAAGCGGAAGAGGAATACCTCAAATGTAATCCGAGATTCCCGTCTGACTGGGAAAGATGAATACAAACAGA
>CAMWLB010000246.1 GCA_947174985.1 uncultured Lachnospiraceae bacterium
TCGAGCCGATGGCAGCGTCAAGGGCATCGCTGATGCCGCCGCCTTCCTGTAAGGCACGCGCAATTTCTCCCAGAGTGTCAAGAGTGGAAGGGGCGCCGTCAATCAGTTCAGCGATTTTTACATCTGTGTAGGTATTGGAATTAGCATAAGCGGCATCAATGGCTTTCTGCTGTAGGGTGGATACTGGTTTTGCAGCATCGGCTGTATTGTCTACATCGGAAAGTCCGACTTGTGATTTTGTTACAGTGTGCGGGTTGGCTGTGTCGGACAGGTGTGAGGAAAGGTTATCGGACAGGGCCTGTCCAAGCGCGCCGTTGTAAACCGTGTTTTCCGTGGAGCCAAACGGCAGATTGGCAGAAGGGATTTTGCAATTGTTATCTAAAGGTGCGATGCCGTTTTTGGAATCGACAGCGGACTGTTTCACAAAATACTCCGCGATTTCTTCATGTTCTTTTATGTAGTTTATCAGGCTGCCCAGTGAAATTTTCTGTGTTGTGGTATTATTTTCGATGATAAGAATGTCGTTGTCCTTTACAAGGGCAGTTTCGGGCAGTTCATTTATTTTGATTCTTCCGTTAGTCATAAAAAGAGCCTCCTTTATTATTTTAAATTTCCTCTGATGGCACTGATGTACATATCCTTCAGATTTTTGTTTCCGCAGGGCATGGTAACCCATACGCTCTGTGTGATTTTCAGTGGTATACCCAGCCCGTTTGGGACGGTATACAGATGTCCTTCCCGCACAATCTGGTAAGTACCGTCGTTGTTTGCACCGTAAATGACGGAGGGGAAGGTTTTGTCGTAATAGATTGTATTTAGTTTATCTGATAAAAGCTTTTCAATAGCCTTTAGAAGCGTTTGGTTAATACTCATTTTACTGTATAATTCTCCTTGTGTTTAACATATCAATCAAAAGCAGCACAGGAACCGTTATTGACTCCCGTGCTGTCTGTAAAAATGTTGCTTGCGTTACAAATTATTTATTCCTCCTGTGTGAGAACTGGATTGTGTCCAAAGGAAGTCTTCTTAGTTCTTTCATGATATACTCTGCGCCTGAATTGTTGGTGACATTCGGGCAGTTTATTGTATTGTTTTGTACAATATTAACAGCTGCGGAAGTAGTGAAAACGGGAGATAGCTCAATATTAGGAAGGCTTATTAAGGTTTCCAATGGTTTTGTAATGTTTTGGAAGTTGAAATCTGAAGGCTGCATATTTCTGATGCGTTCAAACAATGACTTTAGTTCCTCACCTTGCACTGGCTCCAGATTTTTTGTGTCAAGCATTGCCTTTGTTTCTTCTGCATTTTTGACAACTTCGCCGCCTTCCATGGGAATCAGGGTGGGCTTTGTCACAAGTGCAACATTGCCGTCATTGTCAATAAAGGTTTCCGTTCCGTCCTCGCCTACAAGGTTAAGACCTCTCTTTGCATGGTCTGTGCCGGAAGCGTATCTTTTCGCATAGGATAAGTTGTTAACGGCAATGCCTTTACTTTTATCCATGGGAATCGTTTTTTCCTTTAAGGAAGCAAAAAGTGTTTCTGTTGCATTGGCTAAGCCTTTGTTTATTTTCTTGGCTATGGTTTCAAATGTTTGTTTAAACAAGCCGCCATTACTGCCTTTGTTTGCATCACCATCCTTGTCGTCTGTATCTGGATTACCTACATTTCTACTTGTGGTACTGCCTGCTTCGGCTTCCGCTTTAATCCTTGCCGCATTGACGGCTGCATCGGCCTGTGCCTGCTGCAGCGCAATATACTGTTCCGTGAAGTTCTGTAAAGTGTCAAGCCTTCCATTTAGGATATCACGTTCCCATTCAGACCCCATGATTTCAGCCGCAAGGAGTTTATCCTGCTGTTTCTGGTAAATGTCTGAGATTTCGTACCATTTGTCCTTATAGGCTTCCAGTGCGTCAATCTGGTTATCGAGGCTCTTTGTTGCATTTTCCATTTCCTCTTTGAGTAATTCTATCTGCGTTTCCAGTCGGGAAATGTTCAACTGGAATTCCTTGTCTGCTAAATCATCTTCAGCGTCACGGACAGCTTCCATGTCGGCCGCATAGACAAACTGGCTGCCATCGTACACCTTATTTACACGCTGGTTCCTTGCACGCTCTGCTTCATACTGTGCCTTTTCTAGGTCAATCTGTTTCTGGCGCGCGTCATTTGCTTTGTTTAAGGCATCAATTTCTTCCTGTATGGCATCAATTTTTACCTGATAAGAGTTTTCTATTGCTTCCTTTTGGTCTTTGAGTTTATCAATCTCATCATCAATTCTGTCTGTGACAGCATTTACCACCCTGTCATAGAGGGAAAGTTGATGGTTATACATGCTTTCAAGGGCATCGTAATATTCTTCTGCCTTGATTTTGCCGTCACGGTAATAGTCCTCAATAATCTGCCTGCGCTTGTCTGTATATTCTTTGAAGGTAATGACATTTGCAGCAAGCTGTTTTTCGAGAAGGTCTGTTTCTTTGTCAAGAACGTTTTTCCAGTCTTTCTCTGCCTGTTTGGCGGTTGAAGAAGCAGATTTTTCAACTGATGAGAAGTCAATGTCAACCCTATACTTGCCGAAGCTATTTACTAATCCTGCCAGAGCAGATTCAGGGTCAATAGCTCCTTTTTTGGACATATCTTTTGCGATAGACGCGGCGAGGGCGGCAGTGGTAACGTCACCGTATGCCTGAGCCAGCATTCCTAGTTTGTTAATTTTTTCAATAACTGACAGGTCATTGTCTCCATAGGCAATTTCCGCTGCCGTCAGGGCATACACCATTTCTTCCGTGATTCCTGCTGCCTGTCCTTCATTCAGGATAGCTGCCATGGTTTCTGTTGAGGCGTCAGATAAGTCATAGCCTGCCAGGACAGCCCTGAGTTTTGCCTCTGTCAGTGCATTTAGAACGACCTCATGGGCGTTGGTAACACCCATTTCAGCAAGCTGCTTTTCAATGGCATTAGCTGTCTCATCATTTAACTGTTCTAATGTGTCTGTACTGTAGAGGTATGCAGTAGCAAGGTCATTGAATGCCTGTTGTACCTCACCCTTTGTGCCTCCGTTATAAAGTACATCAAAGAATGTGTCAAGCTGGGCAGGGTCAAAGGTAACACCGATTTCTTCTCCTATTTCTGCAAATGAATTGCGCAGGCTTTCCAGCGTAGAAAAGTCTACGGAGTCAGGGGAGAATATTACATTCCCGTTGTTGTCAGTCTGGAATACTTCATTGTAGAGTTTGCCCAGTTCTGTGAATTGTGGCTCTAATTGTGTTGCAATCGTGGAGATGGAAGAGGAGATGGTGGGAACTACCGTATCATCTTCAAAATTTGTAAACTTTGAGGCTAAGTATTTCTCCATTGCCTCTTCTTTTGTCGCGGATTCTTCTATGCACTGGTTCCAGAAGGCAATTTCGTCTTGTGTGTTAATGGAATTTTCTTCTGCAAAGGCTTCCAGTGCAGCTCTTTCCTGTTCCAGTATGGCTTTTGACTCCGAATCAATTTTAGCATGTTTATTGCCGGTAACAGTATCAGGTGCTTCGCCATTATCAGTTCCACGGTACAGGCTTACACCACTGAATTTTTCGGCTGCTCTCTGCATGACTGCCTTGTAGTTATGTGCTATGGTGTCCGCGTCTTCAAAGCCAAGGGCTATTTTTAATTCCAGTTCGTCCTTGTCAATAGCCTTCGCAATAAGTGGTATGTACTCATCTACAATTTCTTTTACTTGAGTGGGAGAGAGGTCTGACGGGAGAGAATGCAATTCCAATAGTGCATTTTTTACCTTTTCATCATCTATATTGCCTATTGCAAGAATATAGTTATCTTCAATCCATTCGGATACTTCGTCCCAATTTCCGGTATCGATATTTTGCTTTTTTGCTTCTGAGAGCCAGTCAGTATTAAACAGCATTTCACGAACAACATCCTGTAATTCGCCATCTAGACTTATATAAGCCCAATCCTGAACCAGCCATGTGTTTAGATACTTATTAAAGTCCGCGGTTTCAGCCCTGAGCTTATTGTTATAGTTTGAAACATCGTTGGTGGTATCCCTTAATGCACTGCTTATTTCATTCATTGCATTTTCATAATCTTTAATGGAAAATTTAAAATAATCACTATCCTCAACATAATTTTTTTCGAATTTTATTCCAAGTTCATTCAAGATTTCACAGATTTGGTTATAATAGTCATCATCAAATCGGTTATATTGTTTGTCCAAATCCTGCAATGAGTCGTAAGCAAACTGCAGCTTGTCTTTCCACATTTCTTTAACCGTCAAATCTTTTTTTGTACCAAAATAATCCTGATTATATCCTTTTAAGATATCTGGTATTTCCTCAATGATTTTCTGGTTAGCTAGAGTTCTTTCTGTCTCAACAAGGTCGTTTAAACTCCCTGTTATGGTATTGATATCACCGGACAGGTTTAGGATGGCATCTCCATTATCATTATATTTTCTGGTCAGAGAAGGGAACAATTCTGCAAGTTGGTTGCTTAAATTCAGAAATTCAGTATATTCATCTGTGCTCAGAGTTTTGTTTTCACCGGTAACCTGATTAACTCTTTGCGCCAGCTCCGCATACCGCTGCTTAATATCAGCTACCTTTGAACTTAAATTACTGTAACTGTTTGTAATCTCATCTGCTGCCTGTCTTGCTTCTTTGGCGACTTCCTTGATTCTTTCTGCCTTGTGTATTATGGTGTCTACGACTGTTACTGCAATGTCTATAACCTTACCTATTCCCCAGTTTACCGCCATGGAACCTAATGCTGCGCCGAGAGATTTCAGAGCTGTACCGGCTTTTTTGGTGAATGTGGTGAAGGTTGAGGTGGTTTCACATGTGTCTTTAAGGTATTGCTGATAGGATTCAATAGTTTTTTTTGTTATTTTAGTATCTTCCAAAAATTTTATAAGAGTTTTATCAGATACTTCATTT
>CAMWLB010000247.1 GCA_947174985.1 uncultured Lachnospiraceae bacterium
CACCCCACCTACACAGAGCAGCTTCTCGACGGTCTGCAGGAACGGGGCGTGCACGTTACTTTCTTTGTGACGGGTGAACATGCGGAACTGCACCCTGAAATTATAGAGCGTATGAGCGAGGAGGGGCACCTGATCGGCAATCATACATACAGCCACATACAGCTCACGGTGGGTAATCGGGAAGCATTTAAGGAAGAACTGATTCGGACGAACGAAATTATCATGGAAATCACCGGACAGGAAGTGATTTATGTCAGACCGCCCTATGGGTCGTGGGATAAGAAGTTTGAGACGGAGCTTAATATGTTTCCCGTGCTCTGGAGTGTTGACCCATTAGACTGGTGCACGGACAACGTATCCTGCATCACCAATCGGGTATGTTCCCGCGTGGAGGAGAATGATATTATTTTGATGCATGATTATTCTGCATCCAGCGTCACGGCAGCCCTTCAGGTGGTAGATGAACTGTTAAAAGAGGGGTATGTGTTTGTGACGGTGGACGAGATACTGTTTGACTGAGCCGCTCGCATATTCCGGAATGCGGACGGCGTCATATGCATATATTTGCGGAAGGTGCGGTTGTAATAGCTGATGTTGTTAAAGCCGCATTTGGTGGCAATCAGGCTGATTTCGTCGTCGGAGTGTTCGAGAAACTCTACGCTCTGCTGAATCCGGTAATAGTTCAGATAGGAAAACGGCGTCATGTGCGTCATGGTTTTAAACAGGCGGCAGATATGTCCCCTGCTCAGATGAAAGTTTTTTTCAAGTTGCGACAGAGTGATTTCACTGTCGTAGTTTGCACGAAGATATTCCATCATGGATTTGGCAAGCACAATCTGATGCGCTGAACTGTTTTCGACCGGATTGGGGACGGTGTGGGTGGCAAGCAAATGAAAGGCTTCCAGGAGACGCACTTTTATAAAGAGCTCGTAGGCGTGTTCCTTTGCATGGAAAGCCTGCCGAATTTGGCTCAGGCATTGCAGCAGGGACAGCGCCCATGCAGCATTGGTATGCAGGCGGTCTTGCTGCAGCGTGGCATCGGCGTGCAGGCGGTCTTGTTGCAGTGCGGCACCGGCGTGCAAGAGGGCACAGTCTGCGCTGCCGGAAAAAAGAGGTTCCAAGTATTTTTTCTGAATGGTATCCCTGCTTATGCTGCGCAGAAAATCAGGATGAAAAACAATGGCAAAAAAATCGAGCGGCTTTTGCTTAGGACAGGTCAGAAAATGAAGCTGATTGGAGGGAATCAGGCAGATATCGTTTTCTTTTACCGGATACATTCTGCCGTCTAACTGGATGCTGCCTTCGCCTTTGGTGATGACCAGAAATTCGATTTCCTCATGCCAGTGGCAGCCAATGCGTTCCTCGAAGGACGGATTGGAGGAAATATCATATAACATAAAGGGAAACAGGGCGTTTCCGTGCGGCGTGGTCTCACGAAGCAGGGGAATATTTTGTGTGTTCATTTTTGCTCCCATCAGCGCGCCTCAGCGTGCATACAAATATTATAAACATCAATATTGTGCAAGTATATGCAAATATTGTTAAAGAATAAAAAGTAAATTATCAATATAATGCCAGTATAGAGGAAATGCAGAAAAATGGCAACTTTAAAATTTCAGGTTGCATCCATGATTCTGAAAGGTCAGTGTAAAAAGAACGGACGGGAAAAGAAGAACGGAAAAGACATCAGCAAAAATGGAGGGAGCAGATATGAGGTTTTGGAAAGAAGAGCAGTCTCTATTATGGAAGCATGGGTACGAGACGGTGATGGTTACACCGTGGGGAAAGAACGCGCTGCGTGTGCGCGCTACAAAGTATCCGAAATTTACGGAGCATGACTGGGCGTTGGAGGAGCCGGTTTCGGTTTCGGGTGATGTGTCGGTCGAGATAGGCGATGGTGAGGCGGCAGTCACGAACGGACGTCTCAGCCTTAAGGTGGACGGTTCCGGTATTATGACTTTTTACCGTGACGGGAAGAAGATTCTCAAGGAATACCACAGGGATTACGACCAGCCTTCCTGCAGGGAGAGCCGATGCTTAAAAATCCGCGGAAGGGAATACAAAGCCATTGTGGGCGGCGACTATGCGCTGAAGGTGCGTTTCGAGAGCAATGACGGGGAAAAGATTTACGGCATGGGGCAGTACCAGCAGCCTTATCTTGACATAAAGGGCTGTGCGCTGGAGCTTGCGCAGAGAAATTCACAGGTTTCGGTTCCTTTTGCGGTATCCAGTTTGGGGTACGGCTTTTTGTGGAATCACCCGGGTGTAGGAAGCGTGGTGTTTGGCAAAAACTACACGGAATGGGAAGCAAAGGCGGCAAAGCAGATGGATTACTGGATTACGGTGGACGAGAATCCGGCTAAACTTTTGGAAAATTACACGGAGGTAACCGGCAGGGCGCCTGCGTTTCCCGAAGGGCTTTTGGGACTGTGGCAGTGCAAGCTCCGCTATCGAACACAGGAAGAGGTGCTTAGCGTTGCGAGAAAATACAAGGAGCTTAACATTCCGCTTGATGTAATTGTCATCGATTTCTTTCACTGGACGAGGCAGGGAGACTGGAAGTTTGACAAAGAGTACTGGTCGGACCCGAAGGCAATGTGCGACGAGTTGCATGCGATGGGGACGAAGGTTGTGGTTTCCGTATGGCCTTCCGTGGACAAAAAGAGTGAAAATTTCTGGGAAATGTCGGAGCGTGGTCTTTTGATTCAGACGGAGCGCGGCAGCAATCAGACCTATGATTTTCAGGGAGATTGTCTGGAGATTGACGTGACCAATCCTGAGGCACGTGCCTATTTATGGGAAAAATGCAAAAAGAATTACTATGATTACGGCATCGATATGTTCTGGCTGGACAATGCTGAGCCGGATTATGGTGTGTACGATTTTGACAATTATCGGTACCAGCTTGGCAGCGCTTTGGAGGTGAGCAGTATTTATCCCAAGCTTTATGCCAAAACCTTTTACGATGGATTGAAGGCGGAGGGCAGGGAAAAAGAAATTCTGCATCTGATTCGCTGCGGCTGGGCGGGAAGTCAGAAATATGGCGCGCTCCTCTGGTCCGGAGATGTGCCGAGCACTTTTGAGTCCATGCGTGACCAGCTTGCTGCAGGACTTAACATGGGACTGGCGGGAATTCCGTGGTGGACCACGGACATCGGCGGCTTTATGACGGATGATTTTAAGGATGAGGCGTTTCGGGAATTGCTTCTGCGCTGGTTTGAGTTTGCGGTATTCAGTCCGGTTCTCCGCATGCATGGCGACAGAGGACCTCATGACATTCCGCCGCTTTCCGATAAAGAGTGGGGCGGAGGCAGCCTCTACACGGGACATGAAAACGAGCTTTGGAGTTATGGCGAGGAAGCATTTGCGATTATGAAGAAACAGTTGGAGCTTCGCCTGTCCATCAAGCCTTATGTGGCAGAACTGATGCAGGAAGCCTCAGATACGGGAGCACCGCTTCTTAGGACGATGTTCTATGAATTTCCGCAGGATGCACATTGCTGGGAGACAGAAGACCAGTACATGTTTGGCAATAAGTATCTGGTAGCGCCGGTATTTGCCCTTGGACAGCGGGAACGTGAGGTGTATCTGCCCGCCGGAAACTGGAGAAGCCTTGCGGACGGGCAGCTTTTTGACGGGGGACGGACGGTGCTCTGTGCAGCGCCCTTAGACCGGATTCCTGTTTTTGAACGGGTATAAAAACTATTCCTGATGGGGTGCCGGTCCGGTGGAGCCTCTGACAATGAGCGGCGCCCGTAATAGGATGGAACCGATGGTCACATGGTTGAGCAGGCAGGAGAGCGCATAAAAGCCACACTGTCCAAGTGCAATCCTGTCCTGTCTGACCGTGGTAAGCGGCGGCGTCGTGTAGGCAGTCATGGGCAAATCGTCGAAGCCCACAATACTGATATCATCGGGGATGCGGACATCCCTGTCGTCAAACTCCGCGATGGCGGAGATGGCGCGCACGTCATGGGAAAAGAGGATGGCAGTAACGCCCTGCTCTAACAGCTTGGGGATATATTTGCGGGTGGATTCCGATACGTAATAACCAAGTCCGATATAGTCCTCATTGATTTCAAGCCCGTATTTTTCGAGGGCGTTGATATAGGCGTGGTAGCGTGCCTTTAAAATATAAGAATCCAGAGGACCTGATATCAGCCCGATTTTTTTATGTCCTAATTTGACTAAATGGCGGACCGCCAAATCAAAGCCTTCCTGATTGTCACAGCCCACGGAGGCGATATAAGGGTTGTCGTTGATATAATTGTCGTAGAGTACGGTGGGGACTTTGGCAGTGCGCAGCTCCTGCATCCAGGGGTCCAAAAGGGATAAGCCCAATATAAAGGAAGCCTGATAGCCCTGCTGCAGCATAAAGACGCTGTAAGGCGTCAGCTTCTGCATATCGATGCTGATGGGGATAACGTCCACGGCCCAGCCGCTGGGTTCTGCCATCTGCTTGAAGCCCAGCACGATATCATGCCCGAACTGGTTTGGCGTATCGTACTCCATATTTTCCACGAGAATACAGATTTTCTTTTCTCTTTTCTGCATGCGCTTGTTGACATAGCCAAGCTCCACGGCCGTCTCAAGAATCTGCTTGCGCATCTCATCGCTTACGTCAGTGGCATTGTTTAAACCTTTGGAAACGGTACTTTTGGAGATGCCGAGCTTTGCCGCAATATCATTAATCGTAGCCATACAGAATCCTCCTGAAAAATTTGTTAAAGATGACAATAATGTTTTTGTCTGTAAATTGATTATAGCAAGAGAAATGGCGAAACACAAGCAAGGTTACTAAACTTTATGCCTGTCCTTTTTTTCGTGTCTGCATAAACGATGGGACAGGCTGTGCAGCAAACCGTTATGGAAAGCGTATCGGAGATTTTGGAAATAATATATTCAGAAA
>CAMWLB010000248.1 GCA_947174985.1 uncultured Lachnospiraceae bacterium
GGGAAGGGATTGTGCTGGTGACCTTTTTTGCAGACTGTGTGCCGCTGTACTTTCTAGATGCAAAGCAGCGGGTCATCGGGCTGGCACACTCCGGCTGGCGGGGTACGGTAGGACGTATCGGAAAGAAAATGATAGATACCATGGTAAGCGATTACGGATGTAAAAAAGAGCATATCCTTGCCGCCATTGGTCCATCCATCTGTGCGGACTGTTACGAGGTGTCAGAGGATGTGGCGGGGCAGTTCGAAGCGGAATTCGGAAGCGCGGTACTGCAAAAGGGAAAGCGGTCCGGCAAGTACCAGCTGGATTTGTGGAAGGCGAATGAAGAGGTGCTCTTACAGGCGGGTCTCACTTCCCCACAGATAGAAGTGACGGATATCTGTACCTGCTGTAATGCCTCCCTTTTATTTTCCCACAGGGCGAGCGAAGGGAAGCGGGGCAATCTGGGCGCTTTTTTGATGTTAAAGAGAGAAAACAGGGAAGGGAACAAGTGCTGACATGTCAAATATATTGGTTTGTGATGATGATAAAGAAATTGTGGACGCGATAGAAATCTATTTAAGAAACGAAGGTTACCAGATTTTCAAGGCATACGACGGCGAAGAGGCGATTCGGATTCTGCGCAAGGAGGATATCCAGCTTCTGATTATGGATATTATGATGCCGAAGCTGGATGGCATCCATGCCACATTAAAAATCAGGGAATACAGTAGTATTCCGATTATCATACTGTCGGCAAAGTCGGAGGATATGGACAAAATACTGGGCTTAAATGTGGGAGCGGACGATTATGTGACGAAGCCGTTTAATCCCTTAGAGCTGGTGGCAAGGGTCAAATCCAACCTGCGCCGCTACACAAAGCTGGGAAGCCTGAATGTAGACGACAATGCGGTGTTCAGAATCGGAGGACTTTCGATAAACGACGATACCAAGGAGGTTTCCGTCGATGGGGAGCCTGTAAAGCTGACGCCCATTGAGTACAGCATTCTGCTTCTTCTGGTAAAAAATCCGGGCAGGGTATTTTCCATCAACCAGATTTATGAGAGCATCTGGAACGAGGAGGCAATCGGGGCGGACAATACGGTGGCGGTTCATATCCGGCATATTCGTGAAAAAATCGAAATCAATCCCAGAGAACCTAAATATCTGAAGGTGGTCTGGGGTGTCGGTTATAAGATAGACAAAGTGTGAGGTACGAAGTGTGAAAAAACACAAGGGATTAGGGAAGGGAAGCACCATATTGTTTCACATTTTGCAGCAGGCGGCAGCATGGATTGCCGTGGCGGCCATTACCATGCTGGCCGTGTACTCTGTGGTATGCGTGGAAACAGAAGGGTATCCCTATAACAGAAAAATATTTCGGTTGGATTTATTTGTGGGGGAGGACCGTTTTGAGGAGACGGCGGCCTTTGACGAAATGCTGATGAGCGCCCTGCAGGAAATCATCCGGTATAATGTGGCAAAGAGCCAGTTGGAGACGGACGGAAAATATGACGGCACGAAAGAAATAGATGTCAGAGCGTTTGTTAACCGTAAGACCAATCTTGCCAGAGGACTGGATACGCCGGATGACGTAAAAGTCGCTGTGCAGGTATATGGTGAAGACGTGGAAGTCGTGGGATTTGTTGCTTATCCGGAGGAAAAGGCGGTCAAGTATTCTCTGGAGGATTTGTTGAAATGGCAGAGATATGGATTTCACTATGAAGAGACAGTGATGACGGTCTCAGAGTTCGTAACCTATTTTGACAAGCATTTTCTGGACAGGTTCGATGGCGTATGGACAGAGGAGCAGGAGGAAAAACTTCGGTCTTATCTGGGGAATGAGAGTTCCTATTATGCGGGGCTTAGTCCAAAGACGATAGATTACCTGTATGTGATATTTGACTATGATACGGAAGATAAGAATAAAGAACTGACGGAAGAAATGTTAGTGGAGTATGAGCAGAACAGGTGGGTGTGGGTAGAGGAAGGCGGCATAATGCGCACGTTTGCCAATCTTTATGATACAGACATTAGGACAAATCAGGCGCTTCTGTATATTTTAAGCAGAAGCAGTCCGGTTTACAAGCTTTATGTGGACGCTGAAACGGGAGAGATTATGGTACACCTGTTTCTGCTGCAGGAACGGTATCAGACGGTTGATGGCGGAAACCTGTTTTCCCTGGCGGATAACTGGGAAGAGTATCTGAAGTATTGGATTTATGTGGAGCAGACAGCGGAGGATTTGGCGTACAATTATAAGGAATATCTTGAATTTGCAGAAAAATACGGGGAAGGTGCAACCAATATTGCTTATACCTTTGACATGGAGATGTTGGGAGAGCCGGTCAGGGTGAGCAATCTGCCGCAATCCGTAAAAGGAGATTTGGATGCGTATTATAAGTCTGCGTACGGCAGGTATATGATTTACCGTCCCAAGACCATGACCTTTGAATCTAATACGGGGATTGTAAAGGAGGATGACCTGTTTAACGCATTTTCACACTATGAATATGCCTATCCGGAAACAGCGGAAATCCGGATGGGAGTCGATATCGGATATCCTGTGTGGGATCAGTTTGCACAGGCGTCGGCGGCGTATCAGGCGTTGCACCCCTATGCGTATCCGGTATTGGTAACTGCGGGGCTTGCAATCGTCGCATGGTTTGTGCTATGGCTGTTTTTAAGTGTGATGGCGGGCAGGCGCAGGGAACAGGGAGCGGAAGAAGCAAAGCTTATTCTATGCTGGTTTGACTTTGTGCCCACGGAGGCAGCCGCGGTTCTGGGAGGCGGGCTTGCATTTGCCGGCGTTTGGCTTATCCGGCTGCTTTACAGTAATTTATCGAGCAAGTCCCTTTCCTATATTTGTGCGAACCGCATGAAAACCGTGTTGTTGATAGGCGTGTTTGGCTGTATTCTCAGCAGTTTGTTCTGCCTGTTCTGGTACAGTCTGGTGCGCAGGGTAAAAGCGCGCACCCTGATAAAATCCAGTCTCATCAAATGGTTGTGGGATAATACATTGTCAAAACTGTGCAGGGCGATGAAGAAGCTGTTATTGAAAATTTATGATAATATCGGCATGGTGTTTCGGTGTATTCTGATGCACGGCGGCATTATGTGTGCAAACCTGTTTATGGGGGGACTTATCTGCTTTTTCTGGCAGCGTTCCCCAAAACGGATAATTGCGCCGTTAGTGCTTGCGGGCATGCTGCTGTTTGACTGTATTGTGGTTTACTTGTGGCTTTTAAACTATCTGAAACGAAAAAAGATTGTGGATGGAATTGCGCGGATAAGGGACGGAGAAGTGACCTGGCAGGTGCCCCTGCAGGATATGCATGGTGAAAATCTGCAGCTTGCGGAAGCGGTAAACAGCATAGGAGAAGGGATTAAGACGGCGGTTGAAACCTCCATGAAGGACGAGCGTCTGAAGGCGGATTTGATTACTAACGTATCTCATGACATCAAGACGCCGCTGACCTCCATTGTCAATTATGTAGATTTGCTGAAACGGGAAAAGATAGAAACCCAGCCGGTAAAGGGCTATATAGAGGTGCTGGATGCAAAATCACAGCGGTTAAAGCAGCTTACGGACGATTTGGTGGAAGCCTCCAAAATTTCTTCCGGCAATATCACCTTGATTATGGAGAAAATCAATCTGACAGAGCTGCTGCACCAGTCTCTGGGAGAATTTTCGGAAAAGTTTGAGGAGAAACACTTACAGGTGGTGGAGGACTGCAAAGGCGACACCTTCTATATTGAAGCCGACAGCCGCAGAATCTGGCGTGTAATAGAAAATTTGTTCAACAATATTTACAAGTACGCGCTGGAGGGGACAAGGATTTATCTGGATATGGAGCAGGTGGAAGGAAAAGAAGAGGTGCTGCTATCCATCAAGAATATTTCCGCGCAGCCCTTAAATATTCGTGCGGAGGAACTGACGGAGCGTTTCATACGCGGAGACGTGTCCCGAAGTACGGAAGGAAGTGGTCTTGGGCTTTCCATCGCAAAGAATCTGACGGAACTGCAGAATGGCAGGTTTGAGATTTACCTGGATGGGGATTTGTTTAAGGTGACGCTGACTTTCCCGCTGCAGGAGGCTGAGACGGCGTAGGGTGGATGTAATTGCATATGTGACAGGGGAATATAGGCGCAAGGTCTGGTTGGCAGGCTTTGCGCCTTTTTTACTGCAAGGGCGTGGGGAGGGGTGCGGCAGGTCACGCCGGTAGTGGAGCGGTATGTCTGTGCAGACGCGCTCTCGCTCGGATAAAAACGTAGTGGACGCTAAGCTCGTGAGGAACCTCGCTAAGCGCCAACGTTTTTATACGGTCTGCCCAGACATACCGCTCCACTACCAGCTGAACGCAGCAACACGGCACATGGGCACACGAGCTTGCGCCGTGTGTTTGTAGATAAGCAGGCAATTGTGAAACTGGTGGTTTCGAATTGTGCGCAATGATAACAGTATGGTTTCAGAGTTTTACAATTACCTATTGTAAATAAGCAGCGAACGGCGAGGCGAACAGCCTCTTTTGTGTTCACTGCATTTTTGCAAGTTGCAGTCTGCGCAACAGCATCGATAGCGCATTTGCGCTGCCAGGCAGCGTGGGAAGCCCTACAGTCTGAATCGGACTGTAGGGCTTCCCACGCGTGACTCGCGCGGAGCCTCCCCTTCACTTGCAGAAAACTTGCAAAAAAATTCCCCTTCCCCTATTGACAGAGGAGTGCATTGGTGGTATGGTTAATTACATAAGTAATGAACTAAAAAACTTCCGGCTTGAAAGAGAAGCGATTGAAATAAGCAAAAAGGAGGAAAATTAGTGAATGAAATTTTAACACAGGAAAAGTCCATTTATCTGCAAATCAGTGAGATGCTGTAAAACGATATCTTGCGAGAC
>CAMWLB010000249.1 GCA_947174985.1 uncultured Lachnospiraceae bacterium
AATGGAAGGCGTGTAGAGTCCTACGCAATAGAGAATCACGGAGACCGGAATCAAAGCCATCGATGACCAGATCAGACTCCTGTCCCACCGCCACATCCTCGTGACAAGCCACTTCATACAGTAGAGAATGCCGTATTTGGGCTTGCGCGCCGCTTCTTTTCCTTTTTTCATAAAGTATCCTCACTTTCCAAATGAATATGTACGAATGTATTATGCCACAGAAATGGAAGCAGATGACGGCTTTGGCACAAAAAGGGGGTTTTAGGCACCAAAGGAAATTTTGCTGACAAAAAAGAGAAATTTTAGACAAAGCAGAAAACAATCATATTCCGGAACGGTTACAGCGGCAAGGTTACTTCTGTGGTATACCCGCCATCCTCACTCGCACGGGTGAGATACCCGCCGTTTTTTGCAACCAAGGAATCTACACGAATCAGCCCGAAGCCGTGTTCGTTTCCTTTGGAGGAGAGAAACAGACTGCCTACTTTGTGCTGCTTTTTTCCGGCGGAATTGGTAAATGACATATAAAGCATCGCACCCTTTACATGAATGTAGATATGCACGAAACGGTTCCCGGGCTCTAGCTTGGAACATGCTTCCATTGCATTGTCAAGAAGATTCCCAATGATAATGCAGAGATCCACATTGGGCACGGAAAGGGAGGCCGGGACCTGCGCCTCTGCCTCCACCTCAATTTGCTTGCTTTTCATCAGGGATATTTTGCTGTTCAGTATCGCATCTGCCATCGTATTGCCTGTCTTTAAGACGGTATCAATATTAAGAATGGATTGGTTGATTTCGTTCAGATAGCTTCTTGCCTTTTCGTATTCGCCGCTGTCAAGCTGTGCGGAAAGCGCCTGAATATGATTGTGCCAGTCATGTCTCCACCCGCGCATGGTGCGGTATATATTTTCTATTTCGGCATAATGCTGTTCCACCAGAGCATTCTGAAATTCACTTAATTTTTTGTCTTTGCGTCCAAACATCATATCGACCTCAGATAACGAATCATCTTTTTGTTGATTTCATCATACTGTCCGCGCCCGAGAGGGAGCGAGACCTGATTTTCGAGAAATACCTCGCTTTTTGTGATCCGGCATACATGCCGCAGGCTGACGATAAAAGAACGGCTGCATCTGTAAAATCCCTCGTCCAGCTTTTCCAGAAGACCGGATACGGTCATCCGCACCCGGTACTGCATTTGTTCCGTGTGAATAAGCATATAGTGTCCCTGTGATTCCACATAATAAATATCGTCAAGAAAGAGGCGGATTGTCTCGCGTTCGGAAGAAACCAATAAGAAAGGACGCTCCTTCCTGCTTAAGTCTGCCGCGCGGTCCAGCACCTCAACCAGCTTTTCGGGTTTGACCGGCTTCACTAGATAATGCAACGCAGAGACTTCATAGCCTTCTGCAATAAAATCCGGATATCCTGTGATAAACACAATCTGAACGCGACTGTTTTGGTTACGGATTTGTTTTGCAAGCTCAATACCGTTTAATGCCCCCATCTCCACATCCAGAAGCAGGATATCATAATCTTTATTTTCGGAATAATGAAACAAAAAGGACTCTGCTGAGGGAAATGTCTTGATAGAAACAGGAATTCTTCTCTGCATTGCCCAGGCATTTGCCATCTCGGTTATATACTGCAGATCGGTTTCGTTATCATCGCATACAGCAATCGAAAGAGCCATAGCCGGCGGAAACTCCTTTCAAAAGGGCATTTTCATTTATCTGGTTCAAAATCGTCAAAGCATTCATAACCATCCGCCACAGGACGCACCTTGCACGTAAAAGGTGTGCCATCGCACGTGAACACAATCTCATAAGTGCCGTCAGGCAGCAATTTGAACGACTCCATCTTTAAGCTATATGACGGATACTCTTCCAGAAGATATCCCGTACCGGCCCAATATGCCTCAAGTGCATGATGCTCGTCTTTCGTCAGCCTGCCGTTGTCTATGTGATCCATCACTTCATCACCGAACACATCAGCAAGCATCTTAGCCTCACCGTCTGACACAAGAAAAAGACTGCTCCCGCTCGTGACCCACGTACAGCCGGTCCACCTCATGCAGCCGATAATTACAGCAACAATAATAATGCTCATGCGAAATCTCATACCGTTACTCACATCCCTTCTTCACTGTCCTCGTAGGAAACATTCCCCCAGCAGTCTCATTTTCCTAGTAGAATATCACAATCACGCTCATATTTCAATCACGTTTTCATTGTCTGCTTTTCTGTCAGTTTCAAAGCTTAATCCCGTTCATATAAATCCGCAAACTTCGCCAGCGCCCCACGGATTTCTATATGTTGGGGGCAAATCTGCTCACACTTTCCGCATTTGATACAGTCCACAGCCTTGCCAAAATTCATGGAATATCTCTCATAGTACATATTTGTCTTCTTACCGGTAGCAGCATACATATTGTACAAGCCAAAATAGGCCGGAATGTTGATGTTCTTAGGGCATTCTTCCATACAGTACCTGCAGTTCGTGCAAGGCGTCATATTGCGATTGACGATATCTGTAATCCGCTGCAGCATCTCCTGTTCTTCCTTGTCAAGCGGCTGAAAATCCTTCATGTAGGATGTATTGTCCAAAAGCTGCTCCAAATTGCTCATGCCACTTAATACCATCATACAGTTGTCCAGAGATGCGGCATAACGAATGGCATAGGATGCCGGTGACCCCTGGGCGCCTCGTTTCTCCATATCGTTTCTGGCTTCCGCAGGGAGATTTGCCAGGCTCCCGCCCTTTACAGGCTCCATGGCAATAACCGGTTTCCCATGACGGCAGGCAACCTCGTAACAAGCGCCCGACTGAATTGCTGTGCTGTTCCAGTCCAAATAATTAATCTGAAGCTGTACAAAATCCATCTCCGGATACTTCGTCAGAATTTCGTCCAGCAGTTCTGCGTTATCATGATAGGAAAACCCTATGTTTTTCACCAGTTTTTGCTCTTTTAATCTGCATAGAAACTCAAACCCGCCATATTTTAAGGTGTTGGCATACCTCTCTTTTCCCATATTATGAAGCAGATAATTGTCAAAATATTCTACTCCGCAGCGGCGCAGTTGTTCTTCAAAATACCTTGGATATTCCTCCGCGGACTTCACTCGCAGGATGGGCATCTTATCCGCCAAAATATACCGTTCCCGGGGATATCGGTCCACCAGACAGCGTTTTACAGCGCCTTCCGATTGTTCTCCGTGATAGGGGTATGCCGTGTCAAAATAAACAAAACCCTGTTTCAGGAAATGGTCCACCATTTGACACATCTGTTCATAGTCAATACTTTTTTTATCTTCCGGGTTCGTCAACGGAAGCCTCATCGTTCCAAAACCTAATTTTTTCGGCTCCATATATCTTTTCTCCTCTTTCTTTAAAGACCATCCCCTCATAATTTCCTTCCGCTTTTCCCCAGTCTGATTCCCTGCACTGATATGACCACTTTTCTGAAAAAATAATTGACAACAAGAAACTTATACTAGTGAAAAGCATAGCAGAAATTTTCGATAAGAGCAAGGAATTTGGCTGTTTTGACCATAACAAAAGGACACTCCCAAATTCTCACTTGGAAAGTGTCCTAAAGGTACATACCCGACTTTTTTCTATCTCCGCTTGACTGCTTATATTTTATATATTTTTGATGGCAATAGTTTTATTTGTGATGTATAATGAACTCATCAAAATGGAAGAAGCTGCTTCAATGGTTAGTGACAAGATAAAAGGATTACTCAGTATGAAAGGCAAAAAATATAAAGAATTATCAAGCCTTTTCGGAATCAGTGAGTCCACTGCCAATTGCCAAAGAATAGTTTATACTTCAACGTATACAATAACTGAAAAAGGGGGTTTTATTATGCCATTAGTACAGACCAAACTTTACACAGAAGCAGACTATTACAATTTGCCGGAGAATGTCCGTGCTGAATTGATTGAGGGAAACTTGATTTACAATCAGGCAGCACCAAGCAGGATTCATCAAGCCATATTGAGCGAATTACACACCGTCATAAACAATTATATTAAGTCAAAAAACGGTTCCTGCAAGGTCTATCCCGCACCATTTGCTGTCAAGCTGAGGAAGGACAGAAGTACCATCGTAGAGCCGGATATAAGCGTTATTTGTGACCGGAATAAACTTACAGACCATGGCTGCACCGGAGCACCAGACTGGATAATTGAAATTGTATCCCCCGGTAATTCAAGCCATGACTATATCTTCAAGTTAAATCTGTATGCAAATGCAGGGGTTCGTGAGTACTGGATTGTAGACCCTGATAAAAAGCGCATTTTTGTTTACATTCTGGAAAAAGCAAAGTTTGAGGTTGAAACATACACATTTGAGGATAAAATCAAAGCCAATATTTATGAGGATTTGTATATTGATTTTGCAGAGCTTGACCTGTAATTTTTTTGGCAACCCCCAAAATTGGTTAAGGTGTCAATATAAAAGGTGCTACCGATAACAGTTGGCCCGAAACATAAACAACCAAAAAATCAGCCGCTCAGTTTGCGAGGACCGGAGCGGCTATTTCTGTGTCTTGTTACTATCTTTGTCGTTGGAGTATCCGATTAGATAATTCGCTTCGCAATTTCTAAAGCGATATAGAATTTATTCAAATTATGATTGGCATCGTTTAATTTCTCCATCTCGTACTTATCTTCCGATAAAACATCCCCGGTTACAAGAAAATCATATAAATCAAAGCCGTAGAAATCACAAATGGACTGTACACCTGCTAATTCCATATCCACTGCAATACAACCTTCTTTCTGCCGCTTAGCAACTTCACCTGCTGTTTCACGCAAAAATGCATCTGTAGACCATACCCTTCCTTTGACATAG
>CAMWLB010000250.1 GCA_947174985.1 uncultured Lachnospiraceae bacterium
ATATTAATCTTTTTTTAAGATACGTAATATTTCCCCATTTTTTGTCGAAATGTGATAGAATATAGCGAGAAAAAAGGCGTGCCAAAAGGCAGCCGAGGGAGTTGTTTAATCATGTTGTGGGTTTTTTTGTTTTTTCTTGGCACCTTGCTCTATATGGAGCTGGTTTATCATTTTGGATGTTTTGGATTTGTAGCGGTGAATCCGGTTCTCGCATTGCCTGTGTGGCTTCTTCTCGCCGGATTGTCCGCTCTGGTTACGGGCTTTTTGCGCAAAAGGAAGAACAGGGTTATATTCTGGATTCTGCTTGTGATAGATTATCTTCTTTTTGCCAGCCAGCTTGTCTATATCAAAATATTCCGGCAGCCGCTTCTGATTGCCGCAGTCACGAACGCCGGTAAGGACGCGGTGACCAATTATTGGAAGGAGGCGCTTTATGCCATACTGCGCGCGTCGGGATATCTTCTGCTTCTGGCGGTGCCGTTAGTGGCGGCAGGCTTTTTACTGCACTTTAAAGCCCTGAAACTGAAGAGTCATACTTATGGAGAGAGAGTGGCAAGTATCTCAGTTATGGCGGGCGGTCTGGTGCTCTATATTGTGGCGCTGGTAGGTGGTTATTTCGGAAAGACGGAATATTTCGAGAGTTACAGTGAATTTTACGACCAGAAAGGCGTGATTTCCGCATATGGGGTAACGCCGTCGCTGGTTCGTGACATGTTCGGCGATTCTTTTCCGGGGAGGGACGATTCCCTGGAGGAGTGGGACAGTTATGGCGGCAATGATTTGGTCTCCACGGGAAGGGATGTGACACCGCCAATTGTGGAAGATGACATATCGGGAGGGGACGCATCCCTGCCGGAAGAGGTGGAGCCGGTTCTGGATACCTCACCCCATGTGCTCCCCATCGACTTTGAGAGTTTGATTGCAAATACGGATTCGAAGGTAATCCAAAAATTGGCGGAATATATGCAGAGCATACCGCCGACCAATAAAAACGAATATACGGGCATGTTTGCCGGCTACAATCTGATTTACCTGACGGCGGAGGGCTTCTGCCCCTATGCAGTGGACGAGGAGCTGACGCCGACTCTGTACAGGCTGGTTCATTCCGGTTTTGTCTTTGAAGATTTTTACTGTCCGCTGTGGTATACTTCCACCAGCGACGGTGAGTATGCAAACTGCACGGGGCTGATGCCGGACAACCAGATGTTCAGCCTGAAGCGGAGCGCGGATATCCGTATGCCTTTTACCCTTCCCGCTTATTTTGCGGCGGAAGGCGTGAAGAGCTGGGCGTTCCACGACAATTCTCTTTCTTACTATGACAGAAACCGGACGCATCCGAATCTGGGATACAATTTTATGGCATGCAAGCTGGGTGATTTGGACGAGAAAGTCTGGGGCGGTCAGGTGTTTGAAATGGAAAACGCCAACAAATGGCCTGCATCCGATTTGGATATGATGGTGGCTACCATACCCTATTACATCAATGAAGACAGATTTCATGTGTACTATATGACGGTATCCGGGCATATGTATTACAGCTTCAGCGGCAACAGCATGTCCTACAAGCACAAGGACGATGTGGCGGAGCTGCCTTATGGTGAAGAGGGAAGGGCATATATTGCCTGTCATATGGAACTGGATTTAGCACTGGAATATCTGCTGGAGCAGCTTGAAGCGGCCGGGAAACTGGAAAATACAGTGATTTGTCTTTCTGCAGACCACTATCCCTATGCCATGGAGATGTCAACCTTAGAGGAGCTTGCAGGAAGACCGCTTGACGGTACGCTCGAAGTTTATAGAAACAATCTGATTCTCTGGAACAGTGAGATGGAGACCGTAAATGTGGAAAAGACGGCATATTCGCTGGATATTCTGCCGACGCTTCTTAACTTGTTTGGCTTCGAGTACGATTCAAGGCTCTATGTGGGCAGGGATATTCTTTCAGATAGTCTGCCGCTTGTCGTTTTTTCAGACAGAAGCTTTATTACGGACAGGATTATCTATAACAGGAAGGGCAGCGTGCCGGTCATGTGGCGCGACGGTACGGAAGACGATGAAGAGTATCATGAGGCGATGAAAAAGCAGGTGAAAGGGCTTGTCAATTATTCGTCCGGTATTCTGAACAACGATTTCTACCGCTATGTGGAGGAAGCGCTGCCGGAGGAGTACCGATCGCAGATAGACCCTGAGTGGATTGCGCCGCATCCGCCCGGACCAAAGCCGACGCCTCTGCCGGATCCGAAGGAAACGCCGGCGAGTGAAACGGAGCAGGATACAGAACAGGATGAGATCGACGCTGTCGGCTGAATAAAAACGCCTATGAGGTTATAGTTCCTCATAGGCGATTTCTTTTTTGTCGAGATACTGCCGGAACGCGGCATCCCAAAGCTTTTCCGGTTCCTTGTCAGGGACGAAGGAAGTAAAAGAGGTTCCGGTCAGAAGCAGCGCTTTTTCCCCGTCAAACCGCACTGTCAGCACAAATGCCTGAATCAGACTTAAGGAAGAAGCGGCGCCGCCTTTTTCTAAAATAGAAGCCACGGCAGCGGGCTTCAGATGAAAGACAAACTGAAAGCGCAGCGGTGTGCGTTTTCCCTTGATAAAATCAAAGCATAAGCCCTTCATGTCCTTCCATTCCGCAAAATCATACGGGTGCAGAGCCTTGTCCTCCCGTTCTTCAGGCGGGAAAAAATCCTTGTGGAGCCGTCCGTCAATGGAATAGGTAACAAAAGTGTCGATGTCTGCTTTTTCCAAAAGGAAAGAATCAAAAAGCTCTCCCAACAAGAGGGAATTCATAAAAGGTTTCAGGGTAGTGATTTGTAGTGCAAGCATTATTTATTTCTCCTAGGTCTGATAGATGATAAGAAGTGGTGTAAACTAGGTATAAGTATAGCGGTTTTGAAATTGGGTGTCAAGGAGTAGGGACTTGCAGCGAGGGACGCCCGTACCGCAAGGTGGAATATTTATATAAATGTAACCAATAATGATTTTTTCCCTCTATATGGGTGAGAGGCTCTTAATGTCACAAGAAAGGAGGTTCAAATGGAGGACTATGAAATTATCCGTCTGTTTTGGAAACGTGATGAAGCGGCGATAAAGCATACAGAAGCCAAGTATGGAGGAAAGCTCTGTCATCTTGCCATGAAGATATTGAACAGCCGGGAAGATACGGCAGAATCTGTTAATGATACACTTCTAAAAACATGGAATACCATTCCGCCACAGAAACCTACATATTTCTTTGCTTATATCGCAAAAATTTGTAGATATATTTCCTTTGGAATGTTAGATTGGAAAAATGCACAAAAGCGCAATGCGGAAATTGTGGAATTGACCAACGAAATGCAGTCATGTATTCCAGACCCATTATCCAACGTAGACCGCGAGATAGAAAGTAAGGAAATTGGACGATTACTGAATATTTTCCTTTCTGGTTTAACACAGGAGAAACGTTTGATATTCATGCGGCGATATTGGTACGCGGACTCTATTCATAGTATCTCTCAAAGATACGGCGTAAGTGAAAGTAAGGTAAAAACAACCTTGTTTCGCATAAGAAATGAATTAGAAAATTTTTTAAGAAAGGAGGGCATAACATTATGGATGGCAAAGACTTAATATATGGAATAGGCTTTGTTGATGATAAGTTTGTTGAAGAAGCGGAATTCGTTACACGGATAAAGAGAATCTCTTTGTCATGGAGCTATTATTTTGCAACAGCAGCGTGTTTCATTTTTGTTATATTAATGGCAAAGCTAATTCCAAACATGTTTGCCACGCCTGATACTCCACTTGATGATGAGACAACTTTACCTTATCAAACTGACCCTGTGCCATATTATCCAGAGATATATCAGGTTGATATGGGTCAGATACTTGTGAATGATATTCATGGTGTTTCAGAGGGAGGTTCTTTATATGACCCGAAATCACAGGAGATTGTTACATGGACTATGGACGAAATTGTTGCATATTACGGGAAAAATCCTGTTCCCGCATACATTCCGGACATATTGGCAGCTTCTCCTTATAATGAAAGTGCAACTGTCCTTGTTGATAAGTCCGGCGTTGCGGTAAATGATCTTGTATATTTCGATTTTTACCATGCGTACGATAATAATGGGAGCCCACTTTCGGACGCAGGTAGTGGAGCAAAAATTGGATTTTCTGTTGCTGTTTCAAAAATCGGAACGACAAGCAATTGTGTTTATGCTGACACAAATAATCTTGAAACAACTTATATTGGTGATACCGCTGTGATTTTTGGCAGTATGAGTACTCCGTATGAACTATATACGGCTGAGTTTCAGTATGCGGATATTCACTATTTGGTAATTGCCGAACAAATGCAGCTTGAAGAAGTTGTAAAAGTGGTGGCGTCTATTATTTTCGAAAGTGAAAATATATCAATTATGAATTAACTTATGGAGGACAAGAAAATGAAAAAAAGAATTACCCTTTATATAGCCGTAATCCTTATTGTGACGCTTGCGGCTTGCACTGACAATACCGAGCAGAGTCAAAATGACCCTTCTGTACAAGATGAAAGTGTGAGTGAGCCGAAGATTGAGGATGAGCCGGAACAGAGCTACGATAATTCCAATAGTCCCGTTTCCGAACAGGGTGACAGTGTGAGCGAGCCTAAGATTGAAGGCGAGCCGGAGCAGAGCTACGATAATCCCAACAATCCCATTTCTGAACAGGAAGAAAATGTGAGTGAGCCGAAGATTGAGGATGAGCCGGAGCAGAGCTATGATAACCCCGGCAATCCCGTTTCCGAACAGGATGAAAGTGTGAGTGAGTCGAAGATTGAAGGCGAGCCGGAGCAGAACTACGATAATCCCAGCAATCCCGTTTCTG
>CAMWLB010000251.1 GCA_947174985.1 uncultured Lachnospiraceae bacterium
ATAAATGGTTTCATAACCAGCAATGCTGTCCGGATAGGCTTTTAAATCCGGTCTGGCGTCCCGCCTCTGATCCTCCTGCGCCTGTGAGATGCAGGTATTATAATCCTTGGCATAAGCCTGCATCTGCTCGATTTTAAACACATCTGCATCAATAAACTTTTCGATGATACCCGCCGCCACCTCTGTATTGCCAATATCCAGATGCTTTATCATACCATAGACATAATTTTCATCCGCTCTTGAGTAAAACGCAATCAAATTCTTTGCCATTCAAATCCCTCCATTCTTGTCTTTTCTGTTTTTCCTTTATCCTTAGTATAATGCCCTCTTTCTTGACGCGGAATCTCCAATATGTTATCATTGTATAAACTAATAGTTCATACAACAATGGAGGTGAAGCTCATGTATAATCCGCTTTTAAATACCTTAATTGCCGTCATCGACTACGGCAGTTTTACCAAAGCTGCGGAAGCTCTGTATATTTCCCCCACTGCCGTGATGAAGCAAATTAACGCTCTGGAAAGCCACCTGCAGCTAAAGCTGACAGAACGCACTCCTTCAGGTGTCCGCCTGACCGAAGCCGGCGCTGTTATTTACCGCGACGCCAAGTTTTTGATGGACTATTCCCGAAAATCCATTGCTGGCGCGCAGGCAGCCGTCCGCGCAAAAGACAATACCTTCTGCGTCGGCACTTCATTGCTGAACCCCGCAAAACCTTTTATGGATTTATGGTATCGCATAAACCAAACTTTTCCGTCATACAAGTTGCATCTCGTTCCCTTTGAGGACAATCATGATGGCATCCTCCAAGAAATCGAACAGCTTGGAGAAAAATTTGATTTCCTCATCGGTGTATGCGACTCAAAGGAATGGCTGTCCCGCTGTCATTTTCTTCCACTCGGTCAGTATCGGAAAATGATTGCCTTGCCGCGAGAGCACCGTCTTGCCGCCAAGAGCCGCCTCCGCATAGAAGATTTATATGGGGAAACCCTGATGATGGTCCGGCGCGGCGACTCCGGAACCAATGATTTTATCCGCAATGATTTGGAGAAAAACCATCCGCAGATTCAGATTGAAGATACGCCGCTTTTTTATGATTTATCCGTTTTTAACCGTTGTGCAGAAGCCGGAAATGCGCTCCTTACCATTGAATGCTGGCAGGAAGTGCATCCCGGCCTGGTTTCCATCCCCGTGGATTGGGATTACCAGATTCCTTATGGACTGCTTTACAGCTTCGATGCACCGGAGGATGTGCTGCAGTTTGTCGAAGCGGCAGAAAATATCACGAAGCCGCTTTCATCTCTGCACTAAGATACACTTTCATCAACGCCTCAAGGTGATTGATTTTTTTTGTGACAATCCCCTTGTCCTTGGTTGCCTTTGTCTCTTCTATGATGGTGTCAAAGGATACGCCGTTTATTTTTTTGCCATGCAGGGAACGGGCAAATTCCGCCATAAATGCCACAAACCACGCATCCGCCGCACCGGTTTTAACAAATCTGGCAAACAGGCCGAACCACAGAAAGCTGTCCTTGGAATCAAACATATCCGCCACCTCACTGCTTACGGCTTTTTCCATTCTCTCCACCATATCCTCAAATTCCTCAAAGACAGACGGGCTGCCATGCTCCTTGATATACTGGCACATATCCTCCAGCTTGTTCCACTTGTCCAGATAGTTTGCCGCCATGATGGACTCCACCACCACACGATTGACCGTTCCGTTACGGAACTCGGATACCTTGTAGCCGCCGATATCCTTGAAAAACGGCATATTGGATATGGACTTGACCCGTTCCGCATATTCCGTTCCCAATCGGGTAATCCCCTTTTGTGGCGAAGTCATCGGCTTTCCGTCATTGTACCGTTCGATATGGTATCCGATATCCTCCTCGGAGCAGTTCAGATACTGGTCATAATTGAAACTGTACTCCAGAAAACGGTCGCGCAGTTCCTCCGGCAAATCGTCAAACCGCTTTCCCCTGATATCAAATTCCACGTTGATGGCAACGGGGAATCCGTTCGCATCCAGCACTTCCTCCCCCTTTTTATCCCTTTTGACAGTCTGATAAGTTATCATGGGACGCCTGATGTTTTTTGACACCTTGTATCCGTTTTTAAAGAATAAATAGGCGTTCGTACATCTCTGTTTGCCGTCCAAATCCCAAATAATCGGCACGCCATTGATAATCTGTTCTGCAAAAATCAGAGGATGCAGTTTATTGCCCTGTAAGATATCGGACACCAGATTCCCTTTCATGGCAGGCGACCACTGGTCCGACTCTCTCTGGAGAGGATGGTCAAAACGAATCGTATGCCGGTCAATCCTCTTAATAATAGAAGCGACGCTGATTCTGTCCGTCTTACAGCTTTCCATAGTTTGTGTTGCTTTACTCATTTCTTTTTCCTCCGTTTCAGGTAATTTATCACGGCCTTGCAAAACACTGATATTGGCAAACGAACGCAGTTCCCGAAAATGCTGTTTGTATTGCTTATCGCTCAATTTCAGTTTTTTTTGTATCTCTGAAACCGGCACCTTGTCCAGTTTCATCTCTATGATTTTTCTCTGTACCGTGGAGAGCCTTTTCAGATACGCTTCTATCCTCTCATCCGAAATCGCATCCCGCTCCAAAACAGCCTCCATATTAAAATCGGAAGGAAGCATATCCCTGATTGTCAAATCCGTACTCTCCCCAATGGGCGCATCGATAGAAATATCGGGCAGTGATACATGCCTTGGTTTGCCGTTTTTATCGAGAACCGGACTGCCATTTTCATCTAAAAGCTCCCGTTTCATTTTCCTCTTATCACAATTCTGCCTTTTAAACTCATCGGCAATTGCCAGCCCTAAGGCACGGTAAAGAAAGCCTTCAAAATCCCCCTTTGACGCATCGTATCTGTGATTCGTCATAATGTCGGCAAATACATCATTGGCAACCGAATAGAACTCGTCCATGTCCTTACCGGTAATTCCGCCATATTTTCTGTAAAATATCTGATTGACAACGTTGTGGAGCCTTTTTGCGTTGTTCTCATAATAGAAATTCAAAACTTTTTCCATAACATATATACTCCCTTGTGAACTCGTTCTTGTATCTATAGTATAGAACGTTTGTTCTTAATTGTCAACAGTTTTTAGAACATCTGTTCTTTTTCGCGTGGCTTTTTTCGTTCCGAAATGTAGAAGTACATATATATCCCACAAAGCCAAAAAGAAAGGACGGAATACACATGACAAAATTTTTTTACAAAAGAAAAAAGGACAAAACAAATCACACGACATTCGGAGGCGTCCTCTACCCTTCTGATTTTGACACCACCAATCCGCGTGGAAACATCGCGGAGCGCATCGCAAGAGACATCCGATTTGACGAGCAATGCAAAAAGAATCTGAGTATCCGGTAAAGAACAGATTGAAAAACGCCACACATGACTTTGCACAATAGAAAAGCGCAGAAATGAGGAAAATTATGGAACAAAAACAGTACACGCTTGTAAAACTGCCCATCAAAGAGATTATCAGCCAGAACTTTGATGTAAAAATGAATAGAGAAACTGAAATGAATAATGAATATTTGGTTGCACAGAGTGATTCCCTTCTCTTCGACCAGATTGAGCGGCTTCGAGGCAGAACCTCCACCCATATCGATGAGGTGATTTTAGTTGTCGCCAAAAAGAACCCCAAACAGGAAAATGAGTTGAAATATCTTTTGGAAAACGGGTTTACCTACAATGGCGTTCACTATTCCCGTTTTGGGAAATCGGCATCACAGGCCAAGGAAGGCATCACTGCCTTTGTATGCGACGATATGTTTGATACGCTCTTCCAAATCACCCAAATGGACATCGAGGTGGACAAATGTGTTGTTTCCAAATATGAGTCACAAAGAGGTCTGGTATTCAGTTCCTGTACTTTGATTCACGATTACATGCCTCATATTGTCATCATCGGTGAATATGAAAAAACCTTACAAAACCAGTTGATTAAATATGTGGTGGAAGAAGAAAAAGAATATATCGACAAAAATACTGGTAAGAAGAAAACCTACATAGCAAAGGAAGTGGAGGAAGGCTATCGTGACCTAAAGCTCTCTCCCTTTGACGGTTGTGGCTGCCACGAATGGGAATTTACAGAACAGATAAGCGCACAGTTGGGGCTGGATTACAACGCCATTGGCGCCCAGATACGGCTTCCCTTTATCAAAGGCTACTCCGTCTACATTCCTTTTCGGAAAATTTTAAAGGAGTGGGGCTATGAAACCATCACCGATATTTACGGCAATGTACACGCCATAGATGAAGTCGATTGTATCTGGAATACTTCCATGTTTAAGGGACACAAGCTTTTTTATGAAACATACGGCGTCGGCGCATGGAATGTATACCGGGACACACTGAAAAAATATGCATACAAGCTTGGAATCAGCAAATACAGCCACCATGTAAAATATTTGAATAAATATACACGCATGAATTTCCAGTACCTGCAATGCCTTGATTTGTGGAATCCCAAGTATATTGACGCTTTTGAAAACAAAGATGCGCAGTCCTATGATATTCTCGATGCAGGAAACGATGGAAAAATCATCAAGCTCGCCAAATACACAACCGCCCTCTTTGAAAAAATCATCAAGGGAGACACTTTCTATACCTACAAATTTATGGGAATCACGGACACGGACGGTTACGAACCGGAAAGCAAGTATCTGGAGGCAGCGCTTTTGCATGACGCCATGCTGCATGACCCGGCGGTCAAACAGTTTTTATACCGGAAATTAAAGAAAGCCATCGACGAAGCAAAGGTAGGAAAAATTTACTGCTCCGGCTTCTACCATACCGGCGTGGGCGATATGATA
>CAMWLB010000252.1 GCA_947174985.1 uncultured Lachnospiraceae bacterium
GATTGACAGCATTTACAACGATTCGCAGGATGTGCAGGTGGTTGATGTGATGAACAATGGTTTGATACCGCAGCTTCCGGATGACTGCGTTATTGAGACAAACTGTGCCATCGGAAAAAATGGGGCGAAGCCGCTTATGGATGCGGATGTACCCATGTCTGTCATTGGTCTTATCTGTCAGGTCAAGGCGTATGAAATACTGACGATTGAAGCGGCAGTTTCGGGAGACCGCGGTACAGCGCTGCGTGCTTTTTTAAATCATCCGCTGGTGCGGGACGTGCGGGATGCAAGGGCGGCGCTTTCCGAGATGCTTGAGGCAAACAGAGAATATCTTCCGCAGTTTTTCGGCCGGGAAGCATAAATTTCAGACAGAGAGGGATAGCGAGATGTACATACTTGGAGTAGACGTAGGCGGAACAAAGACAGAATGTGTTGTGGCAGATGAAAAGGAAAAGATAATGGGGCGGGGCTTCGGCGGAGGCGGAAACCATCAGATGTGCGGCATTGAAAAGGCGTCAGAGTCCATGCAGAAGGCAGTTTCGGAGGCGCTTGCACAGGCAGACCTCACGCTGACGGACGTTGCCTATGCGGTGTTTGGTATTTCCGGAGCGGACGGCCCGAAGGACATGGAAGTGCTTGTTCCTGCTGTGAAAAAAATCATGGGGACGGTGCAGGTAAAAATTCTGAATGATGCATGGCTGGGTCTCCGCGCAGGAACAGAAGATTACGTGGGAGTGGTGTCCATCTGCGGAACCGGCGCGGCGCATGTTGGCAGGAACCATAACGGACAGGAACTGTCCCTGAGAAATCTTGATTATATCATGGGAAATTACGGCGGCGGAGGGGATTTGGAGGAGAAGGCACTGCATTATGCCTTCCGTTCCGAAGAAGGCACGTGGCAGAAGAGCCGTCTGGAAGATGCGATACCGGAGGTGTTTGGCGTGGAGAGCATGGAAGAGGTGTGTGCAATTCTGCGGGACGACGCTATGACGAAGGAACAGCGGTATCAGCTTCCCATTACCGTGTTTGCACTTGCAAGAGAGGGTGATGAGGTATCGCGCAGCCTGATTTCTTCTATGGGATATGAAGAGGGAAAATATGCAGCTGCGGTATTGCAAAGGCTTGGTATGTGTGACGAGCCGGTTCCGGCCGTGCTGATTGGCAGCCTGTTCCGCACGGGGGAGCCGCTTTTAATCGACGCGTATATGAAAGCACTGTGGGAGACGGCGCCAAAGGCATATGCTGTCATACCCGAAACTGCGCCCGTTATGGGAGCGGTAAAGCTGGCAATTGATGCAGTAAAGGAGCAGCAGGCGTATGACAGATAAAAATGAAATTACGGGGAAACCTACGGTATTGAAGGAACTGAACATCAGCTTGATAAAGGATGCGCTGAAAAAGAGCGGACGGGCAACCAGAGTTGAGCTTTCCAAGCAGACCAAAATCAGTCAGCCCACGGTCAATCTGCTGATAAATGAACTTTTGGCGGATAAAACGGTGGTGAGTCTGGGGGCGGCGGAATCGACTGGCGGACGCAAGGCGGAGCTCTACGCGCTGAATTTGAAAAAGTCGGCGGCTGCACTGGTCATTGTAAGTGAGAGCGGTTTTGAGATGGCAGTTGTGGATATGGGGCTTGCGGAAGAGCGGCGGGATATGGTAAAGCGGGACAGAAGGCAGTCCTGCTTGAAACAGCTCGTGAGCGTACTCGGCGGAATGCTTAAAAAAAGTCCGAATATCGGCGCTATTTCTGTCGGTGTGCCGGGCGCGGTATCAAAAGAGGGCGAGGTTTTTGCCATTCCCCAGATTCCGGAGTTTGAGCATTTTGCGCTGCGCGCCGAACTGGAAAACCGCTTCGGTCTGCCGGTGCAGGTTACAAACGATATTAACGCCACTACCTTTGGCTACAGGCTGCTTCATGAAGAAGCAGAAAATCTGGTTTATCTGTATACAGAAGGAGAAAAAATCGGAGCCGGACTGATTTTAAACGGCGCACTCTACTCGGGGTGCACAAGCTTCGCAGGCGAAGTTGGATATATGCAGCTCGGTGGGCGCAGCGTGGAGGAAATCATGAGCGGAAAAGAGGCGGGACTGCCCCTTCTCGGTCTGCTGGCACAGGTTGTGGTAAATTTGGTATGTATGTTTAACCCGGAAAAAATCGTGCTTGCCGGCAGAGGGGATATGGAACGGCAGCTTCCCGAACTGAAACAGGAATGTGAACGCCTGCTCCCCGCAAGTGTACTGCCCGCCATAGATGCTGTAAAAGCAGAGGAAGGCTATTACTTTAAAGGGCTTGGCGGACTTGGCATTTCTCTTCTTGAGCAGGACATCCATATTACTTAACATCTTACAATGGAAAGGAAAAGTACTATGAAAATCATCAGAGCGAAGGATTACAAGGATATGAGCAGAAAGGCGGCAAACATCATATCGGCACAGGTCATTATGAAGCCGGACTGCGTGCTGGGGCTGGCAACAGGCTCCACGCCGATAGGCGCCTATGAACAGCTTGTGGAATGGTACAATAAAGGCGACCTTGATTTTTCGGGCGTGACGACAGTAAATCTTGACGAATACAGAGGGATTGCAAAGGAGCATCCCCAGAGCTATTATCGGTTTATGCAGGAAAAGCTTTTTTCCAAAGTCAATATCAGACAGGAAAGAACCTTTATCCCGGATGGTATGGAGGCGGATGCGGAAAAAGCCTGCCGCGAGTACAATGAAGTGATTGAGGCAGTGGGCGGAATTGATTTACAGCTTTTGGGACTCGGACATAATGGGCATATCGGTTTTAACGAGCCGGGGACAGCGTTTGAGGCGCAGACCCATCTGGTGGAATTGACAGAATCCACAAAGAAGGCAAATCAGCGCTTTTTTGCCTCCGATGAGGATGTGCCTCATCAGGCGTATACCATGGGCATCAAGACCATTATGCAGGCGAAGAAGATTGTGGTGGTGGTAAGCGGAGAGGATAAAGCGGAGATTTTAAAAGCCGTTGTGACGGGACCGATTTCTCCCGCGGTACAGGCGTCCGTTTTACAGCTTCATAACGATGTGACGGTGGTTGCCGACGAAGCTGCGCTTTCCTGTCTGTAAAATAAACTCCCTTTTCGGAATTGTGTCCCTGTTGAAAACGGATTATAATTACACTGATGCATTGAATTTAAAGAGTTAGTTTGCTTTTTAGGGTAATCAGAATGAAAAACAGAGTCGTGGAGAAAAAATTGATTGATTTTATACATGAAAATAGTGTATATCCCAAATCACTATATTGGGTTCCTTTGACGAGGTTAAAAAATGAACTGCCAGTAATTGCCTTTGATATAGATGCAATATATAAAAATAATGATATTGGTTTGCTGGATGAGGTATTTAGTAAATATGGAATAGGAAATGTAAATACTTTCCAAATGGATCATTTAGAATATTTTGAGGATGACAACATACATGAATTACTTTACGAAAGGGATGAGGACGGATATACATTTCCATGGTATGTTGAAACTTTTTACTTTGATTGCACAGAGGAATGGATGATATATGTTTCACATGAAGGCACGATTTCTTTTACTGGTAAAAAGATTGTGCAAATTTCTGATGAAATATTTGTTGGTAAATATCAGATTCCTTTGTAAAAACTCTTCTTTCGAAATTATGTAGCTATAGGAAGTAAACTTATAAATATACATTTTAGGTGTATGTGAAAACATTTCTGATGTATATTTTAGTCCAAATGGATAAGGAAGATTCCAAATTAGTGTTATGGAGCAATGGGAACACTTTTCCGAAAAGGGAGAAAATAAAAAGTTCTTGACCTTGACGCTGCGTCATACTGTATGCTGTTCTTACACGGAGGGAGACGCCATGAAAACAATAAAGGAAGTAAGTCAGCTTGCAGGAGTGAGTATACGCACTTTGCACTATTATGATTCCATCGGGTTACTGACGCCGGCAAATGCGACGGAATCGGGCTACAGGCTGTATGACGATACAGACTTGGAAAGGCTGCAGCAGATATTGTTGTTTCGGGAGTTACAGTTCCCGCTAAAGGAAATCAAGGAAATTCTGGACAGCCCTGACTTTGACAGAAAGAAGGCGCTGGAGCAGCAAATCCGACTGCTTGAACTAAAGAAAGAGCATCTGGAAAACCTGATTGACTTTGCCCGTGGAATAACAGTGATAGGAGTGAGACCATTGGAATTTTCAGTATTTGACACAAAGAAGATTGATGAGTATGCGAGACAGGCAAAAGAGGCTTACGGAAAGTCTAAGGAGTACAAGGAGTTTGAGGAAAAAAGCAAGAACCGCTCAAAAGAAGAGGAAGCTGCCATAAGTGAAAAAATGATGGGCATATTTGCAGATTTCGGAAAGCTTATGGACAAAAGCCCATCCGATGAAGCCGTTCAAAAACAGGTGAAGCATCTGCATGATTTTATCAACGAGAATTTTTACACCTGCTCCAAAGAATTGTTGTCGCAGCTTGGCAAAATGTATGCCGGAGGCGGCAGCATGACGGAAAACATCGACAAGACAGGCGGCAAAGGAACTGCCGTATTCACGTCGCAGGCAGTCGCTTTGTATTGTAAGGAAGGCTGAGAAAGCAGAGGAACTGCCGGACAGGAGGTCAAAGCCCTGTCCGGCGGTTTCAAAAATATTAAAAGGAAAAAACTATGGACATTATAATAAAAAAGAATGAGGCTGAAATCAATGAGAATGTAGCGAAGGGGCTTTTGGGCATTTTTGGAATTGTCTTGTTGGTCGATTTGCTTTGTTGGGGCGGAGTGTTTGAAATTTATTTTGATATGACGGTGGTTCTGTTGTTGGCAGCGCTAGTCACACTGGTTGTAC
>CAMWLB010000253.1 GCA_947174985.1 uncultured Lachnospiraceae bacterium
CGCGATGGCAGGGAAATAGATTGTCATGCAGGAATCGGTGAACTGCGGGAGAAACTTCCGGCAGATGAGTTTGTGGGCTGCCACCGTTCGTATATTGTTAATTTGCGATATGCGCGCACAATCGGGCGAACAGAGCTAATTCTTGATGGCGGGCAGCGGATTGTAGTGTCGAGGAGGCTTTACGGGGAGGTCTGCAGGGCCTTTGCCGCGTATTACAATGCCAAAAACGGAGGGTTTGAATTATGAAGCCTATGAAGCCGCTTTTGATAATAGGAGCCATTGTGGCAATAGCGGCGATAGCTGCGGCTGCCGTGTGGGGAATCAGAAAATTGATTTATCATATCATTGACAGGCGGATTGCCAATTTTCAGAGCAGCCTTATCGAGAAGCAGATGACGGAAACAGAAAACATGTACAGGCAGATGAGGGGCTGGCGGCATGATTACCGCAATCACATCCAGAATATGAAGATACTGCTTGCTGCGGGCAATTATAGTGAATTAGACGCCTATATGGACGAGCTTGCCAGAGATTTGATTACGGTCGATACCGTAATCAAGACCGGCAATGTGATGGCGGACGCGGTGCTGAATGCAAAGCTCTATGCGGCGAAGGAGATTCAGGCGCGTATCAGCGTCAAGGCAAATATACCAAAAAACCTGCCCATGAGCGATGTGGAGCTCTGCGCTGTCCTCGGCAATCTGCTTGACAATGCCGTGGAAAGCTGCGCGCGGATTCCTGCGGAGGAGCGTTTTATCAGGGTGTTTATCGGCGTTATTAAAGGACAGTTTTATCTGTCCATCCAGAATGCAGCGGGGGAAATGAAAAAGAAAGGTACGGGTTATCTGTCCACCAAGCGGGATGGCGAGGCATATGGCTACGGATTGTTTCGAATTGACCGCATTGCGAATAAATACAAGGGTTTTGTGAACCGCCAGAGCGAGACAGGCGTTTTTGCTACCGAGCTTATCTTTCCGCTTGCAGATGGCGGAGAAACCGTTGGTGCAAAATAAGAACCGTTCATGCAAAAATTTTGTGTGAACGGTTTTTTTGCGTATAATAGGGATTAGGTAATTGCGAAACTACCGGAAAGGAAAAGGCTGAGCTATGAAAAAGAAAACAGAAGGCGGTTATTATTTTGATGATGGGTTCGGCGAAATATATAAATATTCCACATGGGACTGTCTGAAATATATGGCGCGGTTTAGCTGGCAGAGTGACAAGTGGCTGATTCCGCTGATGGCGTTGAGTGCGGGGGCATTTTACGGCGTCGATTTGCTGTGGACCGTTTTTAATAAATATGTGGTAGACTTTGCTTTTGCGTATGAGACGAGGAAGCAGCTGCTTGTAGTGATGTCGGCAATCATTGCGGCAATTCTTGTTCTGAAGCTTATTTACGGAAGCCTGCATACAAGAGTGCGTGAAACCCGACTCCGCAAATGCAGATATACTTTTGTGCGGAAGCTGTATGAAAAGCAGCTTGATACGGACTATGAGAATCTGGAAAAACCGGCAACCAAGATTTTGCTTGAGGGTGCAAAGCAGTCGATTCATTATCTGCTGGAATTTTACCATAGGGTACAGGAAACCATTGGCCTTGCTATTTCTCTTGCGGGCTACAGCACCTTGATATGTATGCTTTCACCGTGGCTTATCCTGATTATTCTTGTACCGACCATCGCCTATTATTATATTGTGAAATACAAAATTACATGGTTTAACCGGCATATAAAGAATTGGCTGGATACGGAGAGAAAGCTGGAGTACATCAAGCGCAAATCGTCGGATTTTACAAACGCAAAGGATATCAGGCTTTATGGCATGAATGCCTGGATTGGGCAGATGGTGCGTAAATTTCTGGATGCGAGGCTGTTCTGGTACAAAAGGCAGGGAAAAGAGGAAGGAGTGAATGGTTTCCTGCAGTTATTGGTCGTGTCGGTCAGGGACCTTGCGGCGTATGGCTTTATTGTGTGGAATCTGGCGAAGGGAAATATGGGACCGGGCGATTTTATCTTATATTTCAGCTCTGTCGGATGGGTTTCTTATGCTTTTTATCATATGATGGACCATATTGCATCCGCCGGCTGGATTACGGCAAATGTGTCGCGGTACAGGGAATTTCTGGAAGTGGAGGACAAATCCAACAGAAAGGAAGGGGTAGGGCTTCCCGAAGGTAATTTTGATATACGTTTTGAAAATGTATGCTACCGCTATGGCGGCGCCGAGGAGGATACGATTCACAATCTGAACTTCACCATAAGACCGGGTGAAAAAATAGCGATTGTGGGAAACAATGGTGCGGGAAAAACCACGATAGTCAAGCTGCTCTGCGGCATGTACAGGCGCACGGGAGGGGAAATTTATATCGGAGAACATACCATAGACGAATATAACAGGGATGAGCTTTTTAAACTTTACGCCACCGTTTTTCAGGACATTCATGTTATGCCCACCACCATAACGGAGAATATTGTGATGAGAGGATGCGCGGATATGAAAAGTCTGCGCTATGCGATAGAACATTCGGGGCTTGCAGAGAAAATAGAAGCGCTTCCGGGCGGAGTCGATACTTATCTGGTCAAATCGGTTTATGATGATGCGACTGATTTTTCAGGCGGAGAGATGCAGAAGCTTGCGCTTGCCAGAGCCCTTTACAAGCAGCAGACTTATGGTGCAAATATTTTACTTTTAGACGAACCTACGGCGGCGCTTGACCCGATTGCGGAGCAGAATATGTATCAAGAGTATGCGCGGTTTGCGCAGGGAAAAATATCAATCTTTATTTCCCACAGGCTTGCGTCAACCCGATTCTGCGACAGGATATTTTACTTAAAGAACGGCAGCATTGCAGAGTGCGGCACCCATAGCGAGCTGCTTGCGGCGGGCGGCGAATATGCGGAAATTTTCGAGGTGCAGAGCCGTTATTACAGACAAAAGGAGGCTTACGCCAAAACCTTTGGTGAAAGTGAGGTGTGCTATGAGTGAGAGCAGTCAGGTAGAAAAGCTTACTTTTTCACAAAAAAGAAAACTTCTGGCACGTGCCTTGCGGGATATCAGGCGCCTGTCGCCGGGCTTTATCACGGCCCAAATACTGATTTCCGTGATGGAGGCAGTTATGGACTTCGTGCCAATCATAATGTCGGGCATGGTTATAGATGGTTTTGCGTCGGGAAAGAGCTTTGACTATATCCTGACAGTTATCCTGATTGGCGTGGCGGTTTCGTTTGTTTTGAATATTCCCGGGTACAGTATAAAGCCGAGGCTTACGTATGCAAGCGTGTATAGGCTGACAAGCGGTATCGACGTTATGCTGAATGAAAAAATCCTGAGCATGGACTATGTTAAAATAGAAAATCCTGAGATACACCGCCGCTATGACAGGATAAAGACCTTTGCCCTCAATTACGACAGGTATGAAAGCTTTGGCGTCTATTGTGAGATTGTAAACAAAATAGGGGCGGCGGCAAAGGGAATTACCTACGTTGTGGCAGCGCTTGTGGTTACATGGGAGTTGTACAGTGCAGGCGTAAAGGCGGACGGCATGGCAATTGTCAATTATCTGCTGCTTGCCGCAGTAGTGGCAATTCTTGTCATGCAGAATACCATGCGCAGCAAAAGCATTATAAAGGAAGAAAACATCGAACTGTCCGACGACACCGTAAGACCCGAAAGGGTGCGCAACTACCTTTTGGACAATTATTTCGGCGAGTATCAGGCGGTCAAGGACATACACATATATGGAAACAAAAAATTTGTGCTGCGGCGGTCTGATGAACTGTTTGACAAGTGGCATACCAGCAAACTGCGCAAGGATAAGGTGATTAGGCGGCAGCAGCTTGTGGACGAAACTTGTGACGTGGTGCGTTCTGTGCTGATATATGGCTTTGTTACGGGAAAGGCGGTGGCGGGTGCCGTTTCAGCCGGCGCGCTGGTGCAGGATGTGCAGAGTTTTTACCGTATACAGCAGGGCTTTAACATGGCGATTGAGAGTCTCACAAAACTTGACAACTGTATGTTCCCGCTCAAGCTGATTTACGACTTTTTAGATATCCCTGATGAAAAATATGCCGGCAGTCTGCCCACGGAAAAGCGGGACGACAATGAATACGAATTTGCATTTCACAATGTCAGTTTCCGATATCCGGCGTCGGAGGAGTATGTGTTAAAAGACATTAACCTGAAATGGAAGATTGGTGAAAAAATGGCTCTGGTGGGACGGAATGGTTCCGGCAAGTCCACGCTGATTAAGCTTTTATGCCGCCTGTATGACCCAACGGAAGGTATGATTACACTAAATGGAATCGATATACGAAAATATGATATGAAAGAGTATATGGATTTGTTTTCGGTGGTATTTCAGGATTCCAAGCTGTTTTCCTTTCCGCTTGCGGAAAATGTTGCGGCAAGTATGCAATATGACAGTGAGAAGGTGGCGGACTGTGTAAACAGGAGCGGGCTGGGCGGCAGGCTGTTGGCAATGCCCGACGGAATCCGTACCTGTCTGTACAAGGATTTTGACGAAAAAGGCGTGGAAATATCAGGCGGCGAGGCGCAGAAGCTTACGCTTGCGCGGGCGATTTACAAGGGTAGCCCCTTTGTAATACTCGACGAGCCGACAGCGGCGCTGGACCCTGTTGCAGAAAATGAGATATATGTGAAATTTAATGAAATGGTGGGAACAAGAACCGCCATCTATATCTCGCATCGGCTTTCCTCCTGCTGCTGCTGCGATGATAGCATGGGGCTGGACAAAGGACAGCTTATCGAGCGCGGGACACATGAGGAACTGGTAAAGAGGGACGGCATATATTCCCATATGTGG
>CAMWLB010000254.1 GCA_947174985.1 uncultured Lachnospiraceae bacterium
GTGAATGCTTCCGGCAAAGCCTTCCGTAAGGTTCTGCCGTATCATAATCGTGGAGAGAAGCATAAAGGGAAACAATGTAGGAACCATGCGGTCAAACCAGAGCCTCAGGCCGTTTGCGGCGTAATACAGGCTTTGTTTCGGGTATAAGAGAATCAGGGCAAACAGCATCAGAAAAAAAGCAGGTTTTATGATTTTATGAAAGAGAAATTTCACAGCAATATCCTTGGGACAGCTTCTTCACTATATTCTATGTTGCGATAAGAAAAGAAATGAGGAAATGAGGGCGCAAAATGCGACTGGATAAATTTTTGTGTGATGCGGGTGCGGGTACGAGAAGCGAAGTGAAACAGCTTATCAGAAAGGGCGCCGCCGCCGTGAACGGCGAAGTGGAAAAAGCTGCGGACAGAAAAATAGAAGAACATGACAAGGTAACGCTTTATGGCAGAGCGTTGTCCTATCAAAAATTCCGCTATTATCTTTTATATAAGCCGTCCGGTGTAATAACGGCAACTGAGGATAAGAGGGAGCGCACTGTCATGGAGCTGCTGCAGGGAATAGATGTCAGGGAACTTTTTCCGGTGGGGAGGCTGGATAAGGACACAGAAGGCCTTTTACTGATTACCAATGACGGCGAGCTGGCACACCGGCTGCTTTCTCCCAGAAAGCATGTGTACAAGACCTATCTTGTCAGAACAAAACTGCCGATGTCTGAAGAAGCATTGGAAAGGCTTGCGGAAGGCGTCGATATCGGAGAGGAAAAGCCAACGCTGCCGGCCGTGGTAAAACGGCTTACGGACAAGGAAATAGAGCTTACCATCAGGGAAGGGCGTTTCCATCAGATTAAGCGGATGTTAAGTGCTGTGGACAACGAGGTAGTTTATTTAAAGCGCCTCTCCATGGGAACGCTGAAACTGCCGGCAGATTTGCGGGCAGGAGAGTTCAGGGAGCTTACAGAAGAAGAGATAAGAGAATTGCGGGAAGACACGTGTAAGCCGCAAAACGAAAGAAAGGTACAGTATGCAAGTGAAGGAAAATCCGTTAAAGAAAAAAATTGCCGGATATGAAGCCATTATTTTTGATTTGGACGGCACACTGGTAGATTCCATGTGGATGTGGCGAAAAATTGATATCGAATATCTGGGACGCTTTGGCATTGCACTGCCGGAGAACTTGCAGAATGAAATTGAAGGCATGAGCTTTTCTGAGACGGCTGCTTATTTTAAAGAAAGATTCAAGCTTGCGGATTCCATTGAGACCATAAAGTCTGACTGGAACGAAATGGCTTGTCACAAATACAGAAATGAAGTACCTTTTAAGGACAAGGCGCAGGCATTTCTGGAATATTGTAAAGACCTCGGTATTCAGTTAGGCATTGCCACGAGCAATTCAAAAGAGTTGGTGGAGAGTGCAGCAGAGGCACTTTCCCTGCACCGGTATTTTTCTTGTATCATGACGGCATGCGAGGTGAACAAAGGAAAGCCTGCACCGGATATCTATCTGGCTGTCGCGAAAAAGTTGGGGATAAATCCCGAAAAATGCCTGGTATTTGAGGATATTCTGCCAGGTATTCAGGCCGGCAGAAACGCCGGTATGTCTGTTTGCGCGGTGGAGGATGTGTATTCCGCGGATATCAGGGAAGAAAAACGCAGACTTGCAGATTTTTTTATAAAAAGCTACGCGGAGCTTTTGTAAGCAATGGCCAGCGGTTCGCAGGGAGGTGAATTGGTTTGAACGACGGTTTTTTACCCATATGCAGACAGGATATGGAGGAAAGAAAGATAGAGCAGTTTGATTTTGTCTATATCATAGGAGACGCATATGTAGATCACCCATCTTTTGGGCATGCTGTCATCAGCAGGGTTCTGGAGGCGCACGGCTACAGTGTCGGTATCATTTCACAGCCGGACTGGAAGGATGAACAAAGCATCACCCTGTTGGGAAAGCCGAGGCTTGCATTTTTGATAAGCGGCGGCAATATGGATAGTATGGTAAACCATTATTCCGTATCCAAAAAGAGAAGAAGCACAGATGCCTTTACACCCGGCGGAAAAAGCGGGAAACGTCCGGACTATGCAACAGTCGTATATGGCAACCTGATTCGCAGAACCTACAGAGACGTCCCGATTATCATCGGCGGTATCGAAGCAAGTCTTCGGCGGATGGCGCATTATGACTACTGGTCCGACAAATTCAAGCGTTCCATTCTGCTGGATTCCCAGGCGGATATCATCTCTTACGGAATGGGAGAAAAAAGCATTGTAGAGCTTGCGGATGCCTTAGACAGCGGAATTGCCGTCTCCGACATTACCTTTATTCAGGGTACTGTCTACAAGACAAAGAAGCCTGAAAATATTTACGATGGACTGTGGCTTCCTGATTATGACACCATGAAAGCAAATCCTGCCAAATATGCAGAAAGCTTTGCCATACAATATGAAAATACGGACCCATTCACTGGAAAGGTGCTGGTGGAAGGATACGCGGGCGGCGTCTATGTAGTGCAGAATCCACCGCAGCCACCTTTGAGCACGGCGGAAATGGATGAAATTTATGCGCTTCCCTATATGCGCACCTACCATTCCTCCTATGAGCAGGAAGGGGGCGTGCCGGCTATTTCGGAAATTAAGTTTTCTTTAATCAGCAACAGGGGATGCTTCGGCGGATGCAGTTTTTGTGCCCTGACCTTTCATCAGGGGCGCATCGTCCAGACAAGGAGCCACGAATCTATTCTTGCGGAAGCCGAGCTTCTGACAAAGGACAAGGATTTTAAAGGATACATTCACGATGTGGGCGGCCCTACCGCCAATTTCAGGCATCCGTCCTGTGAAAAACAGCTTACATGCGGCGTCTGTAAAAACAGGCAGTGCCTTTTCCCTTCGCCCTGTAAAAACCTCAGGGCAGAACATGCAGATTACCTTGCCCTGCTCCGCAAGCTGCGAAAGCTGCCGGGCGTAAAGAAGGTGTTTATCCGTTCCGGCATCCGTTTTGACTATCTGCTTGCCGATGCTGACGACAGCTTCTTTCGGGAACTGGTACAGTTTCATGTCAGCGGACAGCTTAAGGTGGCGCCGGAACATATTTCCGACAAGGTGCTGAAACGCATGGGAAAACCGGAAAATGCAGTTTACAGGCGGTTTACGGAAAAGTATAAACGTCTCAACGAACAGTTTGGATTAAAGCAGTATTTGGTGCCGTATCTGATGTCCTCCCACCCGGGCTCTACCTTAAAAGAGGCCGTGGAGCTTGCGGAGTATCTCAGGGATTTGGGCTACATGCCGGAACAGGTGCAGGATTTTTATCCGACGCCGTCAACCATTTCCACAGTAATGTACTATACCGGAATCGACCCACGGGATATGAGTCAGGTATACGTGTGCCGCAATCCACATGAAAAAGCCATGCAGCGCGCCCTGATTCAGTACCGGAATCCGAAAAATTACGATTTGGTTTGCGAAGCGCTGCGCGCCGCAAAAAGAGAGGATTTAATCGGTTTCGGGAAACAGTGTCTGGTGCGCCCGAAAAAAACAGTGCAGAAGGATGGCATACAGAGAAAAGCAGACCCAAAGAGCGTCCCGCCAAAGCAGGAGAAAGCAGGTCGGGTGAAACCGAAAAAAACAATCAGAAATATTCACAAAAAGAAAAGAAAGGTGGAATCATGATGAAAAATATTGTTATTATCACAGGGGCATCCTCCGGAATCGGTCAGGAATTTGCATTGCAGATGGATACAGCTTTTTCCAACATTGACGAATTCTGGCTGATAGCCCGCAGGGAGGACAGGCTTCTCGAACTTGCGCAGGTTATGGAACATGCGACAAGGCTGATTACCATGGATGTATCGGATGAATACGCAATGGATGATTTTGAACAGCTTCTGGAGGAATCCGATGTAACGGTGCGTATGCTGATTAATGCAGCCGGTTTTGGTCTGCTGGGCGCGTTTGAAGATATTCCCTTAGAAGAACAGACGGAAATGCTTTATGTCAACTGCGAAGCACTGACAAAAATGACATATATTACGCTGCCTTATATGGCGCGGGGAAGCAGGATTATTCAGATGGCATCCTCTGCCGCATTTTTGCCACAGCCTGACTTTGCCGTATATGCTGCGACAAAATCCTATGTACTCAGTCTGTCAAGAGCGTTAAATGCAGAGCTCCGGTACAGAGGCATTTATGTAACTGCAGTCTGTCCCGGACCGGTTTACACAGAATTTTTTGATATTGCAGAGCAGTATGGCAATACGCTTGCCGTAAAGAAGCTGGTTATGATTACGGCAGAAAAATGTGTATCCACAGCGCTGCGCGCTTCTTACCACAAGCGTGATATGGCAGTTCCCGGTATTCCCATGAAGGCATTCCTACTTGCCACAAAGCTTTTGCCGCAGGAGGGGATTCTTCGTATACTGGCAATGCTGCAATAGATTGCTGCATTGCATTTTTCAGACAGATACAGTATAATGGATACGAAAAGAGAACAACTGTTTTGTACAGTCTGAAGTGCAGATTGGCATTTTGCCATTAGCAGAAGTGCCTTGGGAGAAAAAGAATGTTTCACAGAAAAAACAAACTACTTATGATAAACATTTTTTCCATATTGGCGGTGCTGATAATTGGTCTTACGCTTTTTTCCTATTTACAGCATATGGAAAAACAGCCTTTTTATGCTTTTTGCCGGAATGAAATTGGAGAGGAAGAAACAGCTTCCGCTCTTTTGGAGGAGGAGAGTGTATCCCTGTCTGCGGAGGAATGTAGGGAAAAGTATGCGGACGGGCTTGCACAGGCAGATGCGTCATT
>CAMWLB010000255.1 GCA_947174985.1 uncultured Lachnospiraceae bacterium
CCGTAAAACCTTTCTTCACCTTTGTGTCATTGTTCAGCAGAATGACATATGGCGTTTCAGATTTTTTGATGCCGATATTAACAGCCTTGCTGAAACCCGTATTTTCCTTCAGACTGATTACCCTGACAGCCTTGTGGTTTTCCCTTATCCACTCCACACTGCCGTCCGTGGAGCCGTTGTCCACAACCAGAATATGGGCAGGATAAGACTGCGCCTCAAGGGACGTAAGACAGTCCTCCAAAAAGCGCAGTCCGTTATAATTCGGAATCACTATGGTTACTTCCACAACTCTACCTCCTGCCCGTTATTTTCTTCTGAAGCGCGGGGTCCCACACAACGCGGCAGCCCGCTTTTCTGACCGCACGGCACAACTCTATGCTGACACGGCGGTATTGTGCATCGGTAAGCCTTAACCGCTTCCAGCCGCATAAAAAGCCATCTTTATCAAGCGTAAGCCTGTCCACTTCTGCCAGCACTTTCTCTTTTGCTCTTTCGCCGTTTTCCTGCAAAGGCAAAGAGCTCACACTTTTTCTGATACTTTCCTTTACAAAAGGAAGCAGCAACGGCTGTACTTCCACGTAACGGATATCCACGGCATCTGCATCCTGCGCCAGAAGCGCCCGGTTCATATACCCGCCGAATTTGTAAAACATGCCCTTGTAAGGACATTTCCCTTTTTCCGTATAGATGCCGCCCACCGTCTGACAGCGGGTTCCCATAAGTCTGCCGCCCCTGAGCCCTACGCCGCTTCTCTGTTTTAAGATACTGCCTTCGTACCGGATTTTACTGTAACCCATATGTCCCTGCGGCAAGGCTTGTCCCTTTATCCCACTGCTCTTAAGGAAATCCGCCGCCGCTCTTCGGGAAGCCTCGTACGCATAGTCCTTGCTTTCCGGATTTGCTGCGGTAGAGTTCTCATGGCAGCGCCAATGGTACAGCACCTTGGGAATATGGCAAATCTGCTCTTCTGCCGCAACGGGCAGCAGCGCGTCACTTTTTTTGACTGGCTCTGCCTCTTTTCCGGCATACTCTGCAAATATGGTTCCGACTGCGCGGAGTGCAATGTCATAATCCTGTGAACCGTCAAACTCCCTGCGAAAGGCAAGGCGTTTCATCAATCCCGCCTCCATCACCATAAAATGACAAATATAATTGTTTGTCAGAAAAAGTTCCATGTTAAAATCTGTTTTTTTATGATGTTCAGAATAGTATGTCCCACTTTCATCACATTTATCTTCATCCGAATAGATAAGCCGTAAATGAATGCCCTTTTCTCCGGCGCGTGCTATCGCCGCCGCTGTCTCGAACAGCGCGTCCGGCGTCAGCACATCATCATGGTCTAAAAGACCGATATAACTGCCTGACGCCTCCTTTAACGCCGCGTTTGTGTTCTCTGAAATACCCTTATTTTCCGAAAGATGCAGATATTTTATCCTGTCGTCCTGATATTCCCTGACAACGCTGCCCACACTGTCATCCTCCGTCGCATCCGCCAGAATCAATTCAAAATGCGGATAACTCTGCGCAAGCACCGAATCAAGCATAGCGCGCAGATACCGCTTGTCCGTGCGGTACGCAGGAACCAGTATGCTGAAAAGCAGGCTGCAGTCCTTTGTCCTCTCATGCTGCTCGTCAAGCGTTTCCGCAGACGGCACATGATAGCTGTATGGCGCCTCTTTTGTCAGTAAACGTTCCAAGGCTGTGAGAAAAGTATCCCACAGCCCGTTTTTTTTCAGATAATTTGTAGTTTTTTTGAAATTGGCAATCGTAAGCTTAGACATGCTGCTCCTTTACAGAACCGCCTTTAAATCCTCTGTCAGTTTCGTTACCTTGTCAGCAGCATCCGCAAGGCTGGTTCCTTTCACGCCCATGTAGAACTTAATCTTAGGCTCTGTACCGGAAGGACGCGCGCAACACCAGAAGTTATCCGGCAGTTCAAAGTACAGTACGTTGGACTTCGGCAGCCCGGTCGGCGTCACGCTTCCTGTTTCCATATCGATAATCTTATCCTCTTCGTAATCGCGGAAACGAAGCACCTTTAAATCACCAAATGCCTTAGGAGGATTCTTGCGGAGCTTATCCATGATTTCTGCAATCTGCTTTGCACCATCCACACCCTTTAAGGTAATGGTGTACTGTGTCTCTTTAAAATATCCGTACTTCTCGTACATTTCCAGCATCATATCCCAGAGGGTCTTGCCTTCCTTCTTGCAGTATGCCGCAACCTCGCACAGGCACATAACTGCAACACAGGCATCTTTATCCCTTGCGTGGGTTCCTGCCAGACAGCCGTAACTCTCTTCCAGTCCAAATACATAGTTGTTGGAGCCGGTCTGCTCAAAAAGCTTAATCTGCTCGCCGATAAACTTGAAGCCGGTCAGCACCTCTATCATCTTCACGCCGTAAGCCTTGGTAATCACATCCGCCATATTGGTCGTCACAATGGTAGTAACCAGCGCCGGATTTTCAGGCATGGTGTTCGTCTTTGTCTTTTCACGCAGAATATATTCCGCAATCAGCATACCGGACATATTGCCGGTGAATGGAACATATTCCCCTGTCTTTGTATCCTTTGCGTACACGCCCAGACGGTCTGCATCAGGGTCTGTTGCAAGCACGATATCCGCATCCTTTTCCTTCGCCAGACGAAGCGCATAAGTAAATGCCTTCGGGTCTTCGGGATTGGGATAATCCAGCGTGGTAAAATTCGGGTCGGGATTTTCCTGCTCCGGCACCACATAAACATTCTTAAAGCCCAGCTCGGAAAGCACTCTTCTCACCGGCTTGTTTCCGGTTCCACAGAGCGGTGTGTATACAATCTTGATATCGTCAGCCACCTCGGCAATTACCTCAGGGTGGATAATCTGTTTCTTCAGCTCTGCCATATAGGCATCATCAATTTCTGCGCCAATCACTTCATAGAGACCTGCCGCCAGAGCTGCTTCCTTGTCCATCGTCTTTACCGTATTGTAATCCGTGATGGCATTTACTTCCGCAATGATTTCTTTATCCTTGGGAGCCGTTATCTGGGCGCCGTCCTCCCAGTAAACCTTGTAACCGTTATATTCAGGCGGATTGTGGCTGGCTGTCACAACGATACCAGAGATACAGCCGAGGGTGCGGAGCGCAAAGGAAAGCTCCGGTGTAGGACGGAGAGATTCAAATACATAAGCCTTGATGCCGTTTGCTGCCAGACAGCATGCCGCCGTATCTGCAAATTCGGGAGACATTCTGCGGGAATCATAAGCAATCGCAACACTTCTTTCGCCGCCGCCCTGCTTTAATATGTAATTGGCAAGTCCCTGCGTCGCTTTACGCACAGTGTAAACGTTCATACGGTTGGTTCCTGCGCCGATAACGCCGCGAAGTCCGCCGGTACCAAACTCCAAATCCTTATAAAAGCGGTCTTCTATTTCTTTTTCATCGTTTTGGATTGCAGAAAGTTCTTTCTTTGTATCCTCGTCAAAATAGTCGTTTTCCAGCCAGAACTGGAATTTGCTCTTATAGTCCATAACACATCCTCCTAAAAAGACTTTATTTTTGTGCTCTGCCGGCGCTTCGTTCCCGGCAGCATAATTCTTTATACAGTATAACAGATTTCATTTCACTTTTAAAGAAAAATCGCTTCTGTCCAAAGAGAAATTGGGGTTGTAATAGGGGTCGCCCGCTTCCAGCGCTTCCCGCCATTTACTGCGGAAACGCTCCGACTCCGCATTGTACCGTTCCGCCTTTTCTCCTTTGTCGTCAAGCCCTCTCGATGCAGACTCGTAATGATAGAGCTCTGCAAAAGGTGTAAACACATTTAAAAGCCCCATTCCGCGCAGTTTCAGGCAAAAGTCAACATCGTTCAAGGACACTGCAAAGCTCTCGTCAAGCCCGCCCGCCGCTTCATAATCCGCTTTTTTTACCATAAGGCACGCGCCTGTGACCGCAGATACGTTCTGGGCATAGCAGAGCCGCCCCATATAACCCAGATTCTGCCGCGGCTGCTTATAATGGGTGTGACCCGCCGTCCTGTGGGCGCCTAGTCCGATGACGACGCCCGCATGCTGTATAGTCTTGTCCGCATAATACAGCTTGGCGCCCACGGCTCCCACATCCTCGCGCTGCGCATACATCAGAAGCTCCTCTATCCAGTTGACGCTGATAACCTCTGTGTCATTATTCAAAAGCAATATATAATCGCCTGTCGCATGCTTCACACCCAGATTGTTGATCGCAGAGTAGTTAAAGCCGCCCTTGTAGGTAACAAGCATTACCCGCTCCTCCGTCTCCAACTCCTTATAATAAGAAAAAGTCTCCTGCTCCGTACTGTTATTTTCCACAACAACAATTTCATAATTATCATAAGTAGATTTTTCCAGAATGGAGGAAATACATCTACGCAAATCCTCCCTGTGGTCTTTGTTGGCAATGACGATGGATATCTTAGGATTCCCGATTATCTGATAACGAATACGGAAAATAGTTTCAAAAGCACGCGTGCTCTCTATCTTAAAGTTTTCAAAACCGTGCGCCTTCAAATGCTCCGACACCGCTCCCTTCGCCGCCTGTATCGCGTAGGGCTTGGCATCGATGCCGGATGCCACGCTCCCTTCATGAGAGCGCCAGTAGTAGAGCAGTCTCGGAATATGCACGATTTTCTCTGCCCTGTCTGTCAGCCGCAGTATCATATCGTGGTCCTGACTGACGTTAAATTTCGTTCTGAAACTGTCTCTTATAAAAATCTGAAGCTGCCGACGAAGAGGATAGTGTAGATCTCGGTGGTCGCCGTATCA
>CAMWLB010000256.1 GCA_947174985.1 uncultured Lachnospiraceae bacterium
GGGCAGGCAGCTTACGGAGGTATCAGATTGAAAATCAAAGATTTTCAATCTCCTTGATTTGTACGCGCGCTGAGGCGCGCAGATGGGAGCAGATATGAACTTAAAATTGGTGATGTGTACCGCGAGAAGCGCTTCCTTTGAGATAGAGGACGGCGGGCGGTATTTTACGAAAAAGAAATACAGCCTGTATGTAAACGGGGAGTATTACGGAGAGACTGAAAACACGGTGACGAGTCTTTATCGTCTAAAACCGGCAGAAGCATATACGGTTTCAGTGCATGACGGTGAAAAAGAGGAGGGCAGCATAAGCTTTCGGACAGAAGAGGAATATGTCACTTTGAATGTCAGGCAGTTTGGCGCAAAGGGAGACGGTGTGCAGGACGACACCCACTTTATACAGGCGGCGATTATGGCGTGTCCGGAAAACAGCAGGGTGCTGATTCCTGAGGGAACCTACCGGATTACCAGCCTGTTTTTAAAGAGCGGGCTGCGCATGGAGCTGGAAAAGGGAGCGGAACTTAAGGCGGATACCGACAGAAGCCATTTTCCCATATTTCCGCCGGCAATCCAGAGCTATGACGAAAAGAGCGAGTACCATCTCGGCACGTGGGAGGGCAATCCACTGCCGATGTTTTCCGGTATTATCTGCGGTGTGGGCGTAAAGGACGTGGTTATCTACGGCGAGGGCGTGATAAACGGCAATGCCTCAAAGGAGAACTGGTGGGACAATCCGAAAGTTATGCGGACTGCATTCCGCCCGCGGTTGTTCTTTTTATGTAACAGCCGTTATGTAACCCTGCAGGGCGTGACTTTTATGAATTCGCCTTCCTGGACGCTGCATCCGTTCTTCTCTGATGATTTGCGTTTTATCGGTGTGACGGTAAAGAATCCGGCGGATTCGCCGAATACGGACGGACTGGATCCGGAATCCTGCAAAAACGTGGAGATTCTGGGTGTGCGTTTTTCCTTGGGAGACGACTGTATCGCCGTCAAATCCGGCAAGATATATATGGGCAAAAAATATAAGACGCCCTGTGAAAATCTGAATATCAGACAGTGCCTGATGGAGAACGGTCACGGCGCGGTTACGGTGGGCAGTGAGATGGCCGGCGGCGTTATCAATATGACTGTGGAGGACTGTCTCTTCCGCCATACGGACAGGGGACTGCGAATCAAGACAAGGCGTGGGCGCGGCGAGGACGCGGTGCTGGACGGCATCACCTTCCGCAATCTGACACTGGACAATGTGATGACGCCCCTTGTGGTCAACAGCTTCTATTTCTGCGACCCTGACGGCAAGACGGAATATGTGCAGAGCAGAGAGCCCTATCCCGTGGATGACAGAACGCCGTCAATTAAGAAGCTGGTGTTTGAAAACATGGAATGTACCAACTGCCATGTGGCGGCAGCCTTCTTTGACGGGCTTCCGGAGCAGAAAATCGAAGAAATTGTGATGAAAAATATTACGGTTTCCTATGCGGAAGAGGCAAAATGCGATGTTCCCGCCATGTCTGAAGGGGTTGAGAAAAGTTCTAAGCGGGGTATGTTTGCAAGAAATATTGCAACCCTGCGTTTGGAAAACGTAAAAATAGAAGGACAGACCGGCGAAGCCATGGAGTTAATCGGTGTGGACAATGTGATAACAGAAAAGAGGTAAATATGCAGCTTGGAATCAGATTACATGATACAAAGAAGCTTCCCTTTGAGGAGAGAATTGCAGATGTGCATGAGCTTGGCTTTGCCTGCGGACACCTGGCACTGTCTAAGGTGATTGACGAGTTTCCCACCGACGACGGTGCGCTGACACCGGGGCTTGCCATGTACATAAAGAAGATATTTGCACAAAATGACGTGGATATTGCAGTTTTGGGTTGCTACTTAAATCTGGCGAATCCCAATCCGGAAAAATTGCAAAAGATTACAAAGCGGTATATGGCGCACCTTCGCTTTGCCTCCCTTTTGGGCTGCGGTGTTGTGGGGACGGAGACGGGAGCGCCGAATGAAACCTATACGGCGATGCCGGAGTGCCATGGAGAAGAGGCATTACAGACTTTTATAAAAAATCTTCGTCCCGTGGTACAATACGCAGAAAAAACAGGCGTTATTTTAGCGATTGAGCCTGTGTGGAAGCATATTGTATACAATCCGGCGCGTGCAAGGCGGGTACTGGAGGAAATTGCGTCGCCTAACCTGCAGGTTATTTTAGACCCCGTGAATCTGCTGGATATCAGCAATTATGCGCAGCAGAAGGAAATCGTGGAGGAAGCGATTGACGTGCTGGGCGAGGACATTGCCATGGTGCATATCAAGGATTTCAGGGCAGAAGACGGCAAGCTGGTTTCGGTAGGCGCGGGCTTAGGTGAAATGGACTACACAGCCATTATGAAATTTATCAGGGAAAAGAAACCGTTTATGCATGTGACGCTGGAAAATACGACACCGGAGGATAATATACAGTGCCGGAACCATATTTTAAAGCTTTATCAGGAAGCCGGCTGAGACCTGCTTCAGTAGTGATGCTAAAGGCGGCATGAAGGATTGGTGTGGTTTGTATGCATGAGGTAGAGGTAAAGGCAATTTTGTCGGCCCGAAACGGAATGAATCTGTACAGAGGGTGCAGCCACGGCTGCATCTACTGTGATGCCAGAAGCACATGCTATCACATAGAGCATGTGTTTGAGGACATTGAAGTGAAGAAGAACGCGCCTGCGCTTTTGGAGGAGGCATTGCGAAAAAAGCGGAAAAGGTGCATGATTGGTACGGGTGGCATGAGCGACCCGTATCTGCATTTGGAAAAAGAACTTTGCCTGACGAGGAGATGTCTGGAGCTGATTGCAGAATACGGCTTTGGTGTAGCCATTCAAACCAAATCTGACATGATTCTGCGGGATATTGACCTGCTGAAACAAATCAATGACAGGACGAAGGCTGTGGTGCAGATGACGCTTACCACGGCGGACGAAAGCCTGTGTAAAATAGTAGAACCCAATGTCTGCACGACAAAGCGGCGTTTCGAGGTACTCTGCCGCATGCAGGAGACGGGGATTCCTACCGTGGTATGGCTGTCCCCCATACTGCCTTTCATCAATGACACCGAGGAAAATATTCTGGGTATCTTAGACTATTGCAGAAAGGCCGGCGTATACGGCATCATCAACTTTGGCATGGGACTCACTCTGCGGGATGGCGACCGCCAGTATTTTTATAAAAAGCTGGACGAACACTTCCCGGGACTGAAACAGAAGTACATCAAAACCTATGGAGACGCTTACGAAATACCAAGTCCGAACAGCAAAGCCCTGTACCGCCTATTTCGGCAAAAATGCGCAGAGTACGGGCTTGTCTGCGACCAGGATGCGCTGTTTTCCTATATGTATACCTTTGAGGATAAGGGCGAGGGCGAGCAGTTGAGTCTGTTTTGAGGGTCTCCCTAGGAAATCCTTTTCCTATGGGCACCACCCGTCCGGCACTCCGAGCACATTTTCTATTGTATATAAGGCTGCCTCTTCTGCCGTAAGCTGGTGGGAGAAGGCAGCTCTTTCTTTGGAAGCAGTGTGGGCTGCGCCTTCCCCGCTCGAACCATATTCTCCATAATAGAAATGTCCGTGAGGCTTCTGCCAGTCGTGCCAGCCTGCCGGATGGATATGCACGCCCATCTCACAGCCTATGAACACGGTTTTTGCCCATTCACGCCAAGGGCGTCCTAAGTAGACGGAGCAGGGCGGGCAGTCGCTTGTCAGGCGGCAGTTTTGAAATACATAGCCGAAAGGAGTGTTTTCGGGCGTGGAGGCGGCGGTGACATAGCCGTAGATTGCCTCGTCGTCGGGGCTTTCCGGCGGTTTCCTGTCGCCGGGCATTTTGGAAAAAATAGTACAGAACTCGAAAAAGGCAGTGGCGCTTCCAAAGATAAAGTCCACGTCGCCCTGTATAAAGCATCGTCTGTAGAGCTGCCGTCCCATAATCCGCGGCTTGTGCTCTCCGGGACCGGTAAAACCGCCGGGTTTGGCAGCAGAAGGGGGGAGCGGCGCGGTAAAGATGGTATCCTGACTGGAGAGCAGGCGGCAGTCCTCGAAAAGCAGCCTGTCGCCGTCGGCATAGAGGGCGAGCGCCTGTCCGACTGTGTGTCCATAACCTGCATTATTTTGAATGGTAATGTTTTTTGCCGTAAAATCGTGGGTGTCGATGCGGACGGATGCGGTGCGGAAGGTGCCGCGTTTGCTGCCATCCGGCATGATTTCCATAGCGCCGAGATGATAGGACAGAACGGTAGAAGCCGCGTCCTCTCCAAGAAAAGTAACATAGGGACGCGCTACCACAACCTGTTCCTCATAAAACCCGGGTGCAATATGCACAATAACGGGTGCAATGTTATTCTCTTGCGTACAGGGAAATGACTGTGGTGCGGTTTCCACAGGGGGCAGGGAGGCAAGCGCCTGCGAGACGGTGTCAAAGCAGGGATTTTTTTCGGGGTAGTTTACATATAAATGGATGGGATTCATAATGTCTCCTTATGTGTTTTTGCTAAATACTTGATAAATTGGAATTAGAGATTGGTGCTTGTTTTATAGATTTCGTCCCTGATATTGTACAGTTACGACATAGACTATTTTGTTTGTCTCATCAATTCGAAAAATAGCGATATAGTTGTCAATCAGCAACTGCCAATAACCTTTTCCGGCATATCTACCCTCATTACGCTCCTGGTGGGAATGAGGAAAAGTGTCCAGATTCAAAATAGCCTTTTTAATTCTGTCAATCTGCCCTTTTGCATTT
>CAMWLB010000257.1 GCA_947174985.1 uncultured Lachnospiraceae bacterium
CATCGTGGTAATCGGTAAGTACAATCCTGCAATCCAATCAGAATATATTGTTTCCGTAGATACCGATAATTATCAGGACAGTTATGATGTCGGAGATTATCTGCTGCAGATGGGGCATACACATATTGGCTGTATCCATGCGCCTTTAAACCATTATGTAGCAGTGGATCGTGTACAGGGTCTTAAGGACTGTCTGAACGCCCGCCATATCCCTGTGGAGGAAGACTGCTTTGTGGACGGAGGAGACACCGTGGAAACGGCTTATATGGCTGCTTTAAATCTTCTCTGTTCCAACCGCCATCTTACCGCCATCTTTACCACCGACGATATCAAGGCGCTTGGTGTCTACAAGGCGGCGCGCAATATGAATCTGCGTATTCCGGAGGACATTTCTGTGTTTGGGCATAATGACTTTGATTTTTCTTCCCTGCTTACGCCACCACTCACCACCATACGCGTTCCCATTCATGAATTGGGTATGATTTCTGCTTCAAAGCTGTTTTCTATGATTAAGTCCGAAAAAAAGGAAGTCAACCAGATGCTTCCTACCAAAATACAGTTTCGCAGCTCCGTTGCCAATTTAAGGCAGCGGTAAGCTATCAAAGGAGTACTTTTATGCATATTGTGATTGCACCGGATTCTTTTAAAGGAACCCTTTCATCCGAACAGATTATCGAAATTGTTTCCGACGAGGCGCGCCGCCATTTCCCTGACGCCAGAATTACAGGCATTCCCATCGCGGACGGCGGTGAGGGCACCGTTCACGCAGTTCTTGCCTCACGCAGCGGCATCCTCAGAAATGTCTCCGTCAAAAATCCTCTTTTTGAAGCAGTTGACGCTTCCTACGGAATTTTAGAGAATTCTTCCGGCAAGCCATCTGCCATTATCGAAATGGCGGCTGCATCCGGACTTCCCCTGCTTTCAGCTTCCCAGAGAAGCGCTCTCACCACTACCTCCTACGGAACCGGAGAGTTGATTGCGGACGCCTTAAAGCAGGGAATCCGACACATTACGATTGCCATCGGCGGAAGCGCTACCAACGACGGCGGCATGGGCGCTATGGCTGCACTCGGCTTTCGCTTTCTGGATAAAGATGGCAAAGAAGTAACACCTACAGGCGAGAATCTAATCCATGTGTCCCGCATTGACACTTCCTCCGTACTGCCCGAGCTTACGGAAGATATCTCTTTTACGGTTATGTGTGATGTTCGCAGCCCCTTTTGCGGACCAAATGGTGCCACCTATACCTACGGACCGCAAAAAGGCGCTGGCAAAGAACAACTGGAACTGCTGGAGCAAGGCATGTTACATTTTGCAGAAATAATCAAACGAGATTTGGGAAAAGATATCCGCGATGTCGAAGGCGCCGGCGCTGCAGGCGGGCTTGGTGGCGCTTTATGTGCTTTTCTCGGCGGCAGTTTAAAGTCCGGTATTCAGACATTATTGGAGCTCGTGCAATTTGAAACCCTTATAAAAGATGCCGATTTCATTATTTCAGGTGAAGGTTGTGCAGACGGACAGTCTGCACAGGGAAAGGTGCTCTGGGGTATCGGCACAAGTGCCAAAGAGTTTGGGGTTCCCGTAATCGCCATGGTAGGCGGTATGCGCCCCGACGCAAAGCTGCTCTACGACTGTGGCATCACTGCGATTGTTCCTGCCCTGAACCGCGCCATGTCCCTGACCGAAGTATTCCGCCATTCCAAAAATCTGCTGCGCGATGCTGCCGAAAGAACCTTTCTGCTGCTCAAAGCAGGTATGGCGCTCGACTCAGAAAAATAATCAGAAAGGCATCGAGCTGCTGCAACTTCGATGTCTTTTTATTTTATTGCTTTTTATTCAAATGAAATACACTACCTGTCTCCACGCATATCCGGTTCTTTTACATCCTTCAATGCGCTAAAATCTATTTTATCCGCCAGTTTTTGCAATTGTTCTTCCGTCATGCCTTCGTCTCTTCCCGACATCACATTGATTGTAATAAAGCACTTTTCAAAATCTCCGAAAATCAACGCTTTATCCGTCCCCAGCGCAAGCAGCACCTGCTCCCCGCCTGCCGTCACATACTGCCATTCCCTATAGTTTTCCGCCTGCCCGATATTCAACACAACTTCATCAAAAGTCCCCTTGACAACGCGCCTGAGCTGGAAATCTGTTATTTGCCCTTCTTTTAACTCTGTTGCTCCGTCATAGGCAAAGGAACCATCCTCGTAAATATATCCCCCATAGTTTCCTACCAGAGAACATCCTACTCTGTACTCCAGTTCCTTCGGACTGACCACATCTAACTGCTTGTGAAGTTTTAAATCGTATTTTTCTGCAATTTCATCCAGTTTTTCTCCCATCTCATAAGAGTAGACATAGTATAAGAACCAGTCTTCCCTTCCTTCTGCCACAAAAATACCATTCCCGATTGCATCTAATATTTTATGGTCTGTGTCATAATCTTCCAGAAAGGCTTTCCATTCTGCCAATGCTTTTGCTTCCGGACTTTCCTGATAGCCGGCCAAACTGATAAGCGTCATTTTCGACTTTCCTTCCGGCAGCAAAAGTTCCCTGATTCCATGCCATTTGCCAGCCATGACGCCTGCCGGAATCAGCAAAACCAAAAAAATACACGCGGCAATCACGCCCCAGTAAACCTTAACAGGCTTCCTTTTCCTCGTCCTTTTTTCCTGCTCCGCAATATCCAAAAATTTATCATTCAAATATTGGAACGCTTCATTCAGTCTCCTATCCCCTCTGTCGTTCCTCATAATATAACACCTTCCTCTTCAAAATAAGCACGCAGCTGCTTCCTCGTTTTTGACAGTATATATTTGACCTGACGTTTGGAAAGTGCATACTGCTTTGCCAGTTCGTCCACAGAATACGCATAATAATACCTTGCTACAAAAACGGCGCAGCTCTTGCGGTCCAGCGTATCCAAAAATCTGTTAAGCACTGCGCCGATTTCTTTCGCTTCCCATATCTCTTCCATATCACTCTTCCTATCCGGAATACACTCATCCAATTCCACAAAAAGCGCATGTCTTTTTCCGGCATTGAGATAATCCAGCCTGTCAAAAGACAGATTTCTGGTGATGCGCGACAAAAAATACTTCAGACTGTCCGGTCTTGTGGGCGGAATGGCTTTCCATGCACCCATATACGTATCATTTATAATTTCTTCCGTGTCACAGAGACTGCGCAGAATATGATAGGCAACCTGATGTAAGTAATCGCCATATTTTTTATCCGTTTTCCAGATTGCCAGCTCCGAACGGGCAAAATACAGCTCAATAATTTCCGAATCCTCCATATCCATGACCATACCCTTCCAGTCTGCAGAAAGCAGACGTTTTTTCCTATATGACAGTTTTCCGCCTTAGTTTGTACCTGATTCCTCCAGCAGCCTGTTCAAAAGCGCCAGGTTTTCTTTTTCATACTCGTTAAATACCGCATCATCAAACTCTGCACTTGTTGTCGTAGGCAGATACCAAAGCTGTACCATAAAATAGTGCTTTAAGTCCTCATCCTCAAAAATATATCCATGCCTTGCGTATATTTCATTTTTGGCGAGATACAAAATTAACTCCGGTACCTCTTTAAAACCCTCTTCCGTATATATCATCGTATTTGTGTAAAACAACGGTTCAATATAAATGGAAATATCTCCCACTCCCCTGATATTCTCCATATAATCCACTACTTCCCAATAATATGAACAGTTATCCCGATAAGGTCTCCTCTTGTTGATTTCCTCTATCAGCTTATCTTCTGACCAGTCTGCTGCATATTGCTCCAATGTATCCTCCGTCAGTTCAGTAAGCGGTACTTCCTGTTGAACTGCATCTGATAGTTCTGCGGATGTCATCTCCTGCTCTGCAAAAGAATTATCATCCTGCCTGCCACTATCCACATGCTTGTCTGCACAACCGCACAATCCCGCCAGAAACACTCCGGCAAATACAATAATTATGTTTTTCACTTTCATTTGTCTCCCTCCTGTATCAAAATATCCTTATACTTATTTAGTAGGGAATAAATTTCAAAAGGACAAAAATACTTAAAAATTTTCTTTACAAATTTAAAATTCAATGCTAATATAAAATACATCATTATCTTTCTGATATTGTCAACAAACAATCTTTTGATCGTTAATGAATATCATTCTATCATAATAATTCACAATATATAGTATATTTGCCAAGGGGACCGAAGGGGCGATATGCCAGCCGCCGAGTTTTATGAAAGGAGGCTGATGCCAATGGTTACATATAGTGACTTGTTTGCTTTTGTAATTATGCTTTGCGCTGTTATAACTCTTGTTATCAAGATTTGCAGACGCAAAAAGTAGCGCCCTTGCTCCGGTAAAGTGAGGCGCTACTTTTTGTAGTATCATAGTTACCGGCGGCTAGGCTGTATCTAGCTTTCGGTTCTCTTGTTAAATATATTATAACAATATACGCTTTATTGTCAATCAAAAAATTATTCAAAAAAATGTATTTATAAGGGAACCGAAGGGGCGATACACCAGCCGCCGAGTTTTACGAAAGGGGGCTGATGCCATGGTTACATATAGTGACTTGTTTGCTTTTGTAATTATGCTTTGCGCTGTTATAACTCTTGTTATCAAGATTTGCAGACGCAAAAAGTAGCGCCCTTGCCTTAAGAAAGTAAAGCGCTACTTTTTGTAGTAAACTATTTTCCGGCGGCTAGGCTGTATCTAGCTTTCGGTTCTCTTGTTAAGTATATTATAACAATATACGCTTTATTGTCAATCAAAAAATTAT
>CAMWLB010000258.1 GCA_947174985.1 uncultured Lachnospiraceae bacterium
TGTCAGCACCCCACCGCGTCAACCCCATATCGGGACTCCGCGGGCGATATGCACTGGCAAAGTTAATGATAAATTTTCATAATTGCAAAATTTTTGATTGTAATTATCATATAAATATTTACCTCACGCAAATGCGCAAAGGGTAAATCAACGATGAACTATTAAAGATTAACGATTAATACTACACTCGGTAGCAAAGGGCTCGCTTGGCTTCGCCGGTTATCCATAGCTTTTGGAAAAGCTTTTACTTGGCTAATTATCTGGTGCGTCTTCATCATTCATGCTCAATGTAAAAAAAATTCTGTGAAAATCTGATTGTTCCTGCGCTAAGAGTAAGGTCTGCGCATAAACAATCAAAATTCCTACCGTAAGGAACGATGTATAAGTCATGCTCAGAACTCTCTTTCAGAGCGCTCAGAACTTACAGATGGACGCAGAAAAATTATTCTTGAGTCAACCGGAAGCAGGGATAAGACGGCATCAGTTTGCGAAAAATGAGTGACTTGATCTGCCAATTTGTCATATTAAGGCTGTAAGTATTCGAGAATTATTACTCAAGTTTCGGATTTAGAATTCAAGCAGTCATGGCATAGGCTCTTAGAGCAGCCAGACGCTTGTCATTTTCGATTATCTGCAAGATGAGCTCGTCTTCATCGGCTCCCGTAAGTTCAGCCACGACAGCGATGACCTCAATGATGATATCCCATATCTTCTCTACCACCGTGAGTTCATGCACACCCTCATACACGTCGTTGAAGAGTCCTCCGATAGTCTCATAGTCAAGGCTTCTCTTGACCGATGAGAGCAGGTTGTACCTTATGATGACCAGCGAGACATGGGCGATATGTGATGAGAAATCCCTGGACGAGCAGTCCGCGAGCCCCAGCAGTCGCTTGGAATCTGAGAAGAACACCTCTATGGACCAGCGCATTGCGTATATCTCATAAGCCTTCAGAAAATCAAGCTTGACATTGGTCGTGAGGAGGATCTTCCACGCCTCGCGCTTTCCTCTGCGGCAGAAGAAGAGTCTCACTGGCCTGTCCCCAAGCGTCACTTTCATGGAGGCATGGTGACATCTGTAGCGTCGACTGTAGGTCACCTTTTTCTGTTTGACGAGCTTCTCCAGGATGGATTTGGCATTCATCTCTCCCCACTCCTTTGTCCCATACTTGGTCTTTCCCATACGGGCCATTCCCAGAAGATGGAAACTCTTCCTGCAGTGACACACGAACTCAACCAGAGCCGTATTGGTGAACCAGCTGTCAACCAGAAGATATTCAAAGGGAATGCGGGCCTTTACGGCGCGCTTGACCATCTCCATGAGCCTTGTTCCCTTTCCCTCGAAATACTCGGCCTTGCGCATGGCTCCATGCGACTTCCCATCCCTCTCACGGCTGTATCTCTTCTTTCGCTGGTCTGCAGTCAGACCCTGCTCCTTTCCCTCGGTCTTACCCTTCTCGCCGTGGAGGGAGAAATCCAGCACGAACTGGGAACGGCCGTCACTCCAGCACAACATGAGCGCCTTGTAGCCAAGTATGCATTTCTGATGCACATGGGAAAAGATCCTTCCTATTGACTCCATCCTCAGTCCGGTCTTGGGCAGGTCGGAGTCATCACCGATCAGCACGGTCGGAAGATGGCTCCTGCGGTAGTCCTTCCTGATAACGACATTGCCTATAAGCCGTGTGACTATGCGGTAGACGACACCGCGCCAGTCCACACAGTCCTGCGCCATGAACGAGTAGAACATATCCTTCTTTCCCCCGAACATACGGTTGAGTACTGAGCCTGGATAATGGGAGAAGCCCTTTATGGCAAAGAAAGGCATCAGTATCAATATCTGGAAAACCTGAAGGTTGGTCATCTGGCAGTTGTCGCGCTTGACACCTCCAAGCACCTTGCTGTCAACGGACAGGGACTCGACGAGCCTTGTAAACACCTCCATGACCTGGCTGCTGCGTTTTTCTGAGAAAAAATTGCGGATTTCTGAAGGAATTTTATTAACTTTGCACATGGCTTTGAGAATTTTTGGTATTTATTGTTTAGCACCTCTAATTTACTAAATTTCCGTGACATACGGAAATTCTCAAAGCTTTTTTTTTCAAAATCTTATGCCGTCAGGCTAAATCCGAAACTTGAGTTATTATTATCTCTGCATTTTGAAATATACAAACATTCGTATCTAATACCGGGAAAGATGAAGGATATAGAGATAATACGCTCAAAGATATATGAGATAAGAGGGCAAAAGGTGATGCTTGACTATGATCTCGCTGAGATGTATGGAGTGGAGACCAAAGTATTAAAGCAGGCAGTTCGTCGTAATATAGGACGCTTCCCTGCAGATTTTATGTTTGAATTAACAAAAGAAGAATTTGATCTTTTGAGGTCACAATTTGTGACCTCAAAAGGACGCGGAGGTACTCGCTATCTGCCCTTTGCTTTTACAGAACAGGGGGTTGCTATGTTGTCAAGTGTACTGAATAGTGAGACAGCCATTCAGATAAATATTGGTATAATTCGAGCTTTTGTATCAGTTCGGCAAATGATAGCTGCTAATCCGATGGCAATGCGACTGGCAACACTTGAAAAGAACTTCGAGGAGCTTAAACAGGATCTTGAGGAAATATTCTCTGATTATAACGACATCAACGAAGATACCAGAGCTCAACTGGATGCAATCAACATCGCACTCGCTGATCTCCAAACAACACATAAGAAAAATGCTACACGCAAAAGAATAGGATTCAACACAAATGACTGATTGATATATGTATTCTTGGCATAAGACTATATTTAAGCATCGCATGAAAAGAATCAGTATCGGCAAGAAATCCGCAAAAAAGCACCATAAAACAGCCAAATCTTGCCGATATCGGCAAATTTTTAGCGAAATACATCAAAACTAAACTTAAAAGAAGACTCCCCAACTGGTTAGTGCCACTAACCAACTGAAATAATCAAATAGCGATACGAGGCTAAAGGTTGATAGTTAATCATTTAGAGTTGATGGTTGATAAAACCTTTGCGCCTTTGCGTGATCAATTCCGTTTCAGCTACGTTTACTATAAGTAATCGCTGCTAAGCCTGAAAAGAAAACTGCGAAAGCGGCTATGGCGTCGTTCTCCGTATAGAACCTGTAGCCCCTGGCTTCATAGAGCTGTGAAAGATAATTGAGGCCGAAGTGACTTACCGTCTCGGATACGCGTGGTTGATATGGATTTGATACCACAATCATGTCTTTATCAATCATTATGGCTACCTTCATCGGATTGCTGCTTGATATGACATTGTGCTTTATTACATTCTCTATCAACAACTGCATTGTAAAGGGTATCATATTCCTATCTAAATCAGTCTCCCCGGAAATCTCAACCAGGAATTTACTGTTATACCGCATAGAGAGTACCAGTACATACGAGCTCAAATATTCAAGTTCTTCTCTAACACTTATGATTTCCCGATTCTGCTGAGCCATAACATACCTGTACATACGTGCTAATTCCCTGATAAAGACCTTTGACTTCATAGAATCGATTGAGACAAGAGAATAAAGGATATTGAGCGAATTGAAAAGGAAATGAGGGTTTATCTGCGCCCTAAGTGCATCATATTTATACTGAAGCATCATTTTGTTGGCATCTTCCGCCTCCTGCCGTGACCTCAACGTCCTCTTGAAATAATATACCATCTCAATCCCAAGGAGAATTAGGATATCATTCAGAAAAGTACCTGCCCAATCTATAGTAGCTTTCTGGAAAAGATTGATGATCAATAAATAAGCATAATTAACCGCTACAGTCGACACAAAAGACAGAGTAACGTCAACAGCTAATTTTCTCTTTTCATCCTTTAATCTCACCAGACGAAACACAATCTGGAGATTGATGACAAACAACAAAAATATTGGAATGAAATTACTGGCAACCCCTATAATAAAGTCCGTCAAATCAGAATAATAAAACATATCTCCGAAGCGAACAGCATTATAGAATGCCTGAAACCAGCAGTAATAACCGATTATGGCAATACCCCAGTAAAAATTAGTCTTCAGTCTGGAAGATTGTGCCATGATTATCCAATATAATATTTAGAGACCCTATTGACATGATGAACGTCACAATGAGAAATTGCCGGAGACGTGGAGGAGGGAAAGGAAGTAGACCATCCCTACGTAGTAGCGGTATTTACCAGTCGGTAGTTCCGCATTCCAAAGTTGCTCTATGAAGTCTTTTGCCAACGCTTGCTTCCCAATATCCTCCGATTTTGCCAAAGCTAATGCTCCGACAGCATTCGAACCTGCCATGCCACATGTATAGTCATCAAAAGCATTCGTACCGTCTAAGTTGAAATGAGCATGACTGCAACCATCCTTTTTGAAGAATCTAAGAAGTCGCCCGATCACTTCACTCTGGCGCTCTGTGTCTTTCCCTGTAAGATAGGCATCCATTCCGATATTCATAGCGCAACGTATGGCATCATACATATAGATTGACGTGTCATAACCCGCTTGAGGCCATGCGTATGGAGTGGCATCATAGTTGCTGTAGTCAGGATGAAGACCCGTCTCCGGATGTGCGCTTTTTGCAAGATGTTCTCTGGCAGCGGTGGCAGCTTCTCTCCAGAAATCATTGTTCGTAGAGGCCTTTATAGCCCAGAAATCAAGGAAAGCAGGAAGCATATAGGAGGGATCGGTAAAGCCATGCCCCACACTGTCCGGCACAAAAGTAATCAGTTTCTTATCCTTATCAAAGAGATCATATACTC
>CAMWLB010000259.1 GCA_947174985.1 uncultured Lachnospiraceae bacterium
ACCTGCGTGCATATCTTGAAAGAGGAAACGCCCTTGTCCCGAAGCGAACCGCCCAGCAGATTAATATCGATGATATCTACCGCCACTCCTTTATGCCGGATGTGCGGAAAACTTATGTTATGATTGATTTATACTCCCGCGAGATCCAGTATGGCTTTATGCTCTGCGACATCAGTTATGACAACTTGCATTATGTAGAGTTTCTGTGCTATCAGCTCAGTATTGCCATCAAACTGATGAACATGTTCGATATCCGGCGCACGCTGCTTGCCGAGAAAGACGACCTTGTCCTGCGCCTGCAGCGGGAAAATCTGCAGCTTGACGCAATTTCCGGTAAAGATGAACTGACCGGTATCTTAAACCGCAGGGGCTTCTACAAAAAGGCTACTGACTTTATCCATCATGCAGAGGATACACATACAAAGATTATGTTTGCCTACGCCGACTTAAACTATTTGAAACAGATTAACGACATCTACGGTCACGGGGAGGGCGATTTTGCCATACGTTCCTGCGCCGCCGCATTGGAAAGCGTTTTCCAGAACAGTCTTGCCGGCAGAATCGGCGGCGACGAATTTGCTGTTCTGGCGGCCTTTGACGTTTTGCCCGACACAAAGGAACTGAAGGCTTCCCTGAACCGTTATCTCGCGGATGTGTGCGCTGCGGAACAAAAGCCTTATGCCATTACCGTTTCCGCAGGCCTCTGGAGCCCTGAAGCCGGCAGTCATTTTTCTCTCGAAGAAGCAATCGAGCGGGCTGACGCCCTGCTATATGAAGAAAAAAAGAAAAAACCACCATTTGATGCGAGGTAAGCTATGCAAAATCTTCTTATACCGGCAGCGCCTATCGATGCCGGAATCCCCGCGGATGCCATTCACCGCTTTTTAGATCGACTGGAAAAATATCAGGTTCCCATGCACAGTATTCTGCTTCTGCGGCATGACAAACTGGTGGCAGAGGGATATTATACACCCTGCAGCGCAGACAGTCTCCACCGGCTGTTCTCTGTCTGCAAGACGTTAAATGCCATTGCTATCGGCATACTTGCCGCTGACGGAAAAATCCGGCTTTCAGATTCCATTGCCGCCTATTTTCCCGATAAGTGCCCGGAACAGCTCCATCCCTGGATAGAGGCTATGACAATCCGCGATTTGCTTATGATGCGCACCTGCCATGCCTCTACCACTTATAAATATGACATCAAAAAGGAGTGGGTGGAGAGCTTCTTTACCACGCCGCCCTCCCACAAACCCGGAACGGTCTTTCATTACGACACCTCTGCTGCCCATGTGCTCTGCGTGCTGGTGGAACGGCTGACCGGAAAACCTATGCTGGACTTTCTGCGAAGCCGCGTTCTGGATGAAATCGGCTGGTCCAAATCATCCTATGTGCTGAAAAACGATTTTGGGGACTCTCAGGGCGGAAGCGGACTTATGGCTACTTCGCGGGATTTGCTTCTGCTGGGATATCTTCTGCTGAAAAAAGGCAATATTGGAGGCAAAATGCTTCTGCCGGAAGAATTTATACAGGAAATGACCTCCAACCTTACGCCAAATACGCTGACAGGCGGCGTTATCAGTGAACGCCAGGGCTATGGCTACCAGGTATGGCATACCTGCCATGACGGATTCGTTTGCTATGGCATGGGCGGACAGCTGGCACTCTGCCTGCCGAAGCAGGATATGATAATGGTGACAACCGCAGACACCCAGGGGCTTAATGGGGGAAATGATTTGATTTACAACAGCTTCTACGAAGAAATTCTTCCGGCTCTGGATACCCATCCCTGCGATGAGAAAAGCGAAACAGAAAGCGCCGACAGGCTTTCCAAAAGGCTTGCTTCTCTCTCTCTTGCACCGTTAAAGCAGCATTGCCGCCTTTCGTCCCATTCCATAACAGGTGCTTCTTTTTTAGAAACGGGAGTCTGTGCGAAAAAAATCAACCAAAAAACTGCCCGCCTTACGGCGAACAGTCAGGGCTTTTCTGATATTTCCTTTTCTTTTACAGAGGATGCGGGCACATTACACTACACACTGCGCGGGGAAGCCTGTTCCATCTCTTTTGGACTGCACTCCTGCGTTACAGGAATCTTCCCAATTTATAACATGTGTTACGCTTCCAGCGGCATATGGCTGTCAGAAAACACATTGTATCTCAAAACGCATATCATAGATACCTTCGTCGGCTCCATCCACATGGAATTTGTGTTTGGCGAAAACGATGTCACGGTATTTATGAAAAAAATCGAAGAGACACAGTTTAACGAATACGCAGGACATTTCTACGGTGTATTCGATTCATCCGATTCATCTGATTGATTCGATTGTTCCTGCCGCTTCTCTGCGATAATCCTTGCCACCTCCAAATCTATGGGGGTGGTTATTTTTATATTTTCATCCGACCCTTCCACCAGTTTGACGGGACGTCCCAACACTTTTTCCACTACCATGGCATCATCTGTTACCACGATGCCCTTCTCCGCAAGCTCTTCCTGCTTCTCGTCCAATGTCTTATATGCTTCTATGATGATCGGTGTAAAAAACACCTGTGGCGTCTGTGCAGCGTATAAATTCCTCCTGGCAAGCGTTTTCTTGACCTTGTTAGCCCACTTGCCCATCACCTTTATGGTATCTTTGACAGGAACCGCCGCGCAGGAAGCGCCTATCTCCACCGCCCCCTGATAGGCAGCCTCCAGCATCTTTTCCGTAACAAAAGGTCTTGCGCCGTCATGGATGAAAATATAGCCATCCCGATTGGAATGAGTCAAATCGTCCTCTTCAATCAGACGGAGTGCCTTCCTCACGGAAAGATATCGCTCCTTTCCGCCTTCTATGATTCTATCCACTTTTCGGAAGCCGTATTTTTCCACTACATTCTCACGGGCATAGTCCACCTCGTACCTGCCCACCACCAAAATCACATCGTCGATAATGCGGGACTCCTCAAATGTCTGCAGCGCATACCAGATAACCGGTTTGTCCAGGATCGGCATATATTGCTTTGCCACATCACTTTTCACACCCCTCATCCGCCTGCCCGCTCCCGCAGCAAGCAGTATGGCTGTACATCTGTCTTTCATAGTAACCCCCCATTTCTTCACACTTCACCCAGCTTCAGATTCGGCACAGCATTTAAATCGAGCCCGCTCCGCACACCTTTTATAAATTCATAATATCCCGCCGTACCTATCATGGCGGCATTGTCCGTACACAATATAGGGGACGGATAATAAAACTGTACACCCTTTTCTTCGCAGCGCGCTTTTAATGCAGCCCGCAGAGCAGAATTGGACGCAACGCCTCCTGCAATGGCAAATTTTTTATAACCGGACTGCCTGACGGCGCACAGGGCATGCTCTGTCAGAACCTCGACCACCGCCTGCTGAAAGGAGGCGGCGACATCCGCTGTATTCACTGTTTCCTCTTTCATCTGACAGCCGTTTAAATAATTTAAAACCGCCGATTTTAACCCGCTGAAACTGAAATCATAAGCACTGTCTTCCACCTTTGCCCGCGGAAAATGAATCGCATTCGGATTGCCTTCCCTGGCCGCCCTGTCTATCTTAGGTCCTCCCGGATAGCCAAGACCAATGGCGCGTGCAACCTTGTCAAAGGCTTCTCCCGCCGCGTCATCCCTTGTGCGTCCGATGATTTCATATTCTCCGTAATCTTTTACCTCTACCAGATGAGAATGTCCGCCCGATACCACAAGACAGATAAAAGGCGGCTCCAAGTCCTTATTTTCTATGTAATTGGCACTGATATGCCCTTCAATATGGTGCACACCCACAAGTGGAATTCCTGTGGCAAAGCTGATTGCCTTTGCCGCGGAAACACCGACCAAAAGCGGTCCTACCAGACCGGGCCCATAGGTAACCGCTATCGCATCCATATCCTTTAAGCCATATCCAGCCTCAGACAACGCTTCTTCGATGACCTGATTGATTTTTTCAATATGCTTTCTGGACGCTATTTCCGGCACCACCCCACCATAGAGCGTATGCAGGGAAATCTGGGAGGCAATTATGTTGGAACATACCTCCCGCCCGTTTTTTACCACCGCTGCCGCTGTCTCGTCGCAGGAGCTTTCAATGGCAAGTAACAAAACATCTTCATTCATAATAAAACCTGTTTTCCTCCGTCACTCAGGATTGACATTCTCCGCCAAATCCCAGCCGTAAATACGCCAGTGTCCCACTTCGTCCTTTCTAAGCAGATATACTTCCTCCACCGTCTGTTTGCTGGAGCCGCTTGCCAGATAATAGGTGCAGTAAAAACGGGCAAACTCATACCCCGAATCTTCAAAAAATTCTACATCCGTACTCGCCGGAACACTGTAGCTGGTGATGCGGATGGAATTTTCTTCAAAATAGCTGATATCTTCCTTCAGTCCTATAATATAAGAGCCCCATTCGTTATTTTCATTCAACTCATCATCATACAGTCGTCTCGCCTGCGCCGCGAGAAGCTCCAGTTCATCGCTGTCGTAATCCTCATTATAAAAACATTTGGTGATTTCGCTGTAGAAGCGGATTACCTCCCTGACTGTCGGCGGATAATTGCGCGTCAAATCCCTTGCAATCAGCTCCTGCACTACCGTCAGTTCTTTCGATTCCTCTCTTTTTGCCTTGTCCTTGTTGCTCAGATAGTAATAATAGCCTATAATCAGTGTCATCATCACCACAATCAGGATGCTCGCCTTTATCGCTGCACCCTTGGGCTGCTTTTTCGCAGGCTTCTGTTTTGCAACCGTCCTTACCTC
>CAMWLB010000260.1 GCA_947174985.1 uncultured Lachnospiraceae bacterium
CGAAGTATATCGGACCTACAATACAGCGGTGACCATATATCCACCATATTTACATCCGGCATTTTTCCCACCTGCACAAGAGCTGCTTCCCAATCCCCCGCATCAATATAGCGGTAAAACTTCTGTACCATATAATGGCAATACATATGGTATCCTGCAAATAAAACAATAAAAAATAGTACAATGCCCTTTATGAGCCATTTAATCTTCTTTGTTTTCGACAACCCGAAATCCTCCCTTTTCTCTGACCGCTTGTCTTTATACTCCGCTTTCTATCTAGGATATATTTTTTTCTCGCCCATTTCCGGCATTTCTTCTGCAAGCTGCAGCGTTATCGTATCTTCCATGAGAACAACCGTGCCAGTCAATTCCTGTGCTTTCAACGAAAAATCAACAAAGGATTGATACGACTTCTCATCAATTACCGCAATATTCACGCACAAATCACCGGACTCATTTACAGTCAGCATCAGCTCATGTAAATGTAACTGGAAAGGACAATCCAGTATCGTTACTTCTTTTTTTACAGGATCAAAATATCCTACATTTAAAGCATGTACACCTGAGCCGAAAGAAAATGTATAATATAATTCATACGCCCCATCCCGATTCAAATCCGCCAGCGCCATACTCGTCACGCCAAATCCGCCAAAGCATATACCGACACTGTATACCTCACCGTCATACATAATAAAAGAATCCGTACTGGAAACACTTTTAAAAATCTCAAAATCGGAATTATCCGCGATATAATCAGGCGTTATGTTATAAAAATCGTCCTCCTCTGCATAGCCTGCGCATTTTGTAAATTCAGGAACCCGTATTTTGGTGGGAATGATTGTCAGTTCCGATTCCGGCGCAATCACCTCCAAAGGCATGTTCTGCACAGATGTTTCAAAAGGCGCGCTTGACAACTCCGGTTCCAGAACCCCGGAATCCATGTCCGAAGCCGGCTTTTGGGCGCAGGCTGACAGGCCACATATCATACAAAACAATAAGCATATTGCTTTTTTCTTCATCACCATACTATTTTTATTCCCTTTCCTCTTTGGAAGCTCTTATGGCAATCTCTGTGGCGTCAAGCTTTGTAAAGCGGGAATTTTCCCTGCATACCGTAAGCCATTCCAAATGTGATTCAATATCCTTCGTATCCAGTTCCAGCTCTTTCCTCAAATTCACAAGCATGTGATAGCCGATTCCCGACAAATCGCAGGTATTCGCCTGTGCTGCATGATAATACCGCAGCAGCCGCGTCTCCTTCTCCTTATAACGCGCCAGTTTGTCAGCGCGCAGTTTTTGAAAATCCTCATAAGAGGTAAGCGCACATAACGGGGGCAGGATATACGTTTCAAAATCTTCCCCTATCTGCCTGCAGATATCCTCTACCGGCGTATCCGTGGGAAGATAATCTTTATAACCGTCGATTTTATACATATCACCGGAATAATAAGGGGAAAGCATGCCGCAATATGGCAGAAAGTCAAACTGCTTCAATTCACACCCCTGATTGTACATCCACTGGTCGGAAATCTTCTCCCTGATTTCCTCTTTTTTAGAGGCACTGATGTGAAAACGAAAACTTGCCCCGTTTGCGATGTCGTTAAATTGCGAATTCTGCATATGGATAATGATATATGCATCCTCTGTTTCACGCCGCCAGTCCAATCCCGAGGTGGAAAATCCGCATTTTTTAAGCGCAGGCTTTATGACCTGCTTTACCACAATGTCTCGTTTTTCTACAGGTCTATAGCTTAATCCGCTCTCCAATTTTTTCCTGTAATCCAAAATATCATCTTCGGTTATATTTAATTCCTGCCGCAAATCACTTGTATCGTAAGGCAGATATTCCGGCGTGGAAGCCAAATCAAAATAACGTATCACTCTCTCCTCTTTTGTCATCCCGTACTCCTTTCCCAAATCACATTAATGTCCTTCTATATTATCTACAAACGGAGCTGACGTATTTAGGTAAAATGATTTCCTGTTCCTGATGTGTTTCCCGTTTCCGAGTATACACTTATAATCTCAATGTCAGGAATTTCCTTTTCCAGATTTACCTGCAATTTATTTGTTTGCCGGCCTGTGGCAATATGATTTACACACATGCCGAAGATTTCATATAGTATAAAGACTGCTATTATGATAACCGGTAAAAGCAAAAGCGCCAACCCTGTTCTTTTTAGCCATTTCATAATTTGTCTCCTATCCCATTATGTAAACGTACATTTTCCCTTTTTCATCATAGACTACATAAGCCGCTACTTCCCTTGTCTTTGCTCTTTTTCCCTCCGTAAAAGTGGAAAAAACACATTGGAGGTCACCATTCTCTATTTCTTCCGTAAACTCACTTTTGGGCAGAGGGGGGACTTCAGGTGAAATTATGAACCTGTTTTGCAAAATATTGATGACCTCTTCTTCATATCCCTGCTTTACTTCCAGCTTAATCTGCGCGACTTCCTCGTCATACTCCGATTCCTCCACATTACCTGCCGCCGATTCCATGCAGTCATTCCATTCAATTTCCAGTAATTCTTCCGTGTATGCACACAACTCAGCCGACGCTTCCTCATTCCCGCTTTCTTTTTCTTTTAGAATCCTGCTTTCTCCATTTTCGCCAACCAGTACAATTTGCCGTAAATCCTCCCAGGCTGCCGGATAGGTAAAATGAAATACAACCACTTGATTCCCTTCCACAAAATAGACAGGCCTTAACATGCCGCTTCCAATGAACGCATCCGGCTCTCCCAGCTTATCACCGATTTCAATTCCGGAGCTTCCCAGTTCAATATCAGAAATAGCCGCCATGGTAATTTTTTCACCCCTTGTGGGATAGGTGACATCAAAGCCTTCCACATGAATCGTGATATACTCTTTCTCTCTTTTGGGAGAAATCGTTATGGTAAATAAAATCCAAATCACTGCCCCTGCCAGCAAAACCGCGAAAAAAATCAATGCTTTTTTCCTACCCGCTTTGGCGGACGTTTTATACTCCTTTCTTCTCAATACCAGGTAGAGCAATACTACGATAAACAGCCATATTATCAGCACTTTTATATCATTTAAAATAAAGTCTTTCAATTTCCAGTTTTTGTATATCCTGTAATTGGGGTCTACAGGGTCGTCATACGCTATGGAGGCAATAAAGATATTGAATACCGCAACAATAGAGTAAATGATTGTACAGGGAATGAGCCACCAGTATTTTAAAGTTTTCTTTCTTATTTTACTCCAGATTGCTGCGGCGCCTGCAAAAATAGAAATCAGGAACAGCCCCATATAGAACTTCATCATAATATCTGCATATGTTTCAATACTTATCATAATCTCCATTTCTACGCACACTTTTGTCCCAACACTGTCAAGTCAAATCCTATCCCATAACATAGATATACATTTGCCCTTTTTCATCGCGGACTACATAAACATCCACATCCCTGGTGCATTTACAGTTTCTTATTGGCAGGCTGATACCTGAAATGTACAGAATATCGCTATTCTTTATTTCCGCCACAAACTCATGGCCTTGCATGGGTGGTATCATATGCCTTTCAATATCGTAAGAGTGCTCGAATCTGTTTTGTATAATGTTGAAAATCTCTTCTTCATATCCGGCTCTCACCTCCAGCTTGACATGCACAACTCCCTTGTCTGCATCGCCTGCAGCCGATTCAATACAGTCACTCCATTCAATCTTTAATAACTTTTCTGTATACGCACATAAGTCCTTGTATTTATTTCCACTACAGAAAAATGCCGTTATCATAGCGCCTGCCGCAATCATAATTACTATCAAAAAAATAATGATCCTTTTTCTCATTTCCCTTTCCTCCCTTTGCTACTATTTGAAATTTATACATTTTTTCTTTCACTTCTACACGATGCGCTTTTTTGCTTATGTAAGAAATACCCCTGAGACGCCAAAAAGGTTGCACACGCCTTCTTTTTATTTTATACTATTATCATGATAGAGAAAGGACTCTGCCGCTTATGCTGAACCATTTTTTAACCATACCTACTTTAGACGCCAGTATCTGGTCATTTATTCTTTGCACCGCCGCCTCCCTCTTTTTTGGTGTGCTGGTGGCGCTGCTGCATATGTATAAAAACAGCTACAGCAAAAACTTTATCCTGACGCTTGTTATTCTTCCCGTTATCGTACAAGCTGTCATTATGCTGGTCAACGGCAATCTGGGAACCGGCGTTGCCGTGCTTGGCGCGTTCAGCCTGATTCGGTTCCGCTCCGCAGAGGGCAACTCACGTGAAATCACCAGCCTCTTTCTTGCCATGTCCATCGGGCTTGCCACAGGACTCGGCAGTATCGGGGTTGCCGGACTGCTGCTCCTTGCAGTAGGCGCCGCCATTCTCCTCGTATACGCGCTTCCCTTTCAGGGCAAAAAGGAAAATGCAAGACTGCTTACCATTTTTGTACCGCGGGATATGGATTACGAGAAAGCATTTGACGAAGTACTTGCCGGATATACAAAATCCGCACGGCTCGTCAAAGTAAATGACAGCGGCACGGACTCTTCCTGCGAATTGCAGTACCTCATATACTTAAAAACAGATGACAATACAAAAGCGTTTCTTGATGAGCTTCGCCACCTCAACGGCGAACTGCCCGTTTCCCTGCGGCTGCTTCCCGCCGTCCGCGGTGGGCTGTAAGCCTTATTGTATCAATCTCTTCAAAAGAGGAATCCGAAGTAAAACCGCAGATACCAGCCCCGACAAAACCACTGTGCAGACTG
>CAMWLB010000261.1 GCA_947174985.1 uncultured Lachnospiraceae bacterium
GTCTAAAGGTTAGGACACCGGCCTTTCAAGCCGGAAATGCAGGGTTCAAGTCCCGCAGGAGCTACTGTGGCCATAGGACAGTGGTAGTCCGGCAGATTGTGGCTCTGCTCACGGGGGGTCGATTCCCCCTGGTCACCCCACGGATGGGTATGCCTAGCGGCGAGGGCAGCGGACTGTAAATCCGTCACAAAGAAACACCGCAGGTTCGAGTCCTGCCCCATCCACTTTCCGTTTGCGTGTCCGAGAGGCTTATGGTGCCACCCTGCTAAGGTGGTGTGCGGCAACGCACCGAAGGTTCAAATCCTTCCGCAAACGCTCTTAACTGAAGATATATCATAATGGAAAAGGACCGGCGAAAACCGGTCCTAAGTCATTGTGCATACCCCCTTATATCTTAATCATTCTCATAGTCAGATATAACAGAGTCTACATATTCAATATCAAGCTGTAAAGAAGAAGCAATTTCTTCATTGCTGGTGCCCTTATGATACAGCTTAATAATTTTTGTAGCTAGAGTTGTGCCTAATTCAAGATTTTCCCTATCTCTCTGCAATAAAGTCATATACTCGACCTCCATTTCCCTACTCTCTTTTACCTCAGTAACCTTTTTATGAATCTCTTTTATGAGCGGGCTTCTTGCCTGCGATGCAAAGTCATCCGTTGTGTTCTCTATATAAGAAAGAAATTCCTGCATTTCCGGATCGACATCGTGCATGTTGCCTTTGGTATTCAGGAAAATCTTAGTGGTTTCATCTCCAAGTGTAAGGGAAGGATTTTCTGCGCATCTGTTTTCAAAGGTATACAAATGACGCCGTTCTCCAAACGGATCAAAAGTGCAGATGAAGATGACAAAGGATTTTTTCAGTTTCCTGTAATCTTCGCCTGCGGAGATGATGTCAAGATCAATGTTTCCCTGATAGTACCTCGATCTCTTGGGAAGAATGGCTTTTTTATGCTTTCCGCGCTCCATTTCCACATTATATACCGTTCCCTCATCGTCGTTAAGGTATACGTCGAGCCGGATTCCTTTCCCATCATAGAGCATATTGATTGTTTTCTGTGTGGCAGGCATTGAAACTTCCCGTATGGAAACGCTCAGTATCTTTTCTAAAACTTTTCTGCATACTTCTTTGTCACTCATTACCTTTGCGAAAAGGAAGTCATCCTCCAGATTCAGCTGTTGAATGGTTTTGTTTGTGTTTGACATAAATATACCTCTCTTTTTCATATTATAACATGCTGCCGCCGTTTTGTCAGTTGCGGTTTTGAAAATTGTTTCACAAGTTCCAAGCAAAATCCCTATTTCTATATTGCTGTCCTAAACATATGCCGATTGCGGGAGAGTGACGCCATCTTTTCCCTTCATGGCAGACTGGTGGTAATCCAGTTTGCTGATCACGGCTTCGATGGTGTCAAATGCTGCAGACAGCTCCAGATACCGGGTAATGAAGCCGGTGACTTCCGTATAGAGGAGCATCTGCTGCTGTTTGGTCAGCCTGTTCAGGGCAGAGATCCGTTTCTGTTTTTCCGCCCATTCATCTGCACAGTAGATGTTCTCATGTTCCAGAAGCTCCGTCATGTCGGTATCGGACAGCATTGCGGCCGCAGTATTGAACCATGCAGTTGCCGTCTGGCTGCAGTCATCCTCATCACAGAAAGCGATCTTTTTTGCTGGCATCTGATACCAGAGCCTGCTCTTTACGTCCTGCAGCTCCACATACAGGTCAGATGCCATATTGCATAATTCATTGATCTGGTCATAGTAATGGTCCCAGTAAGGGCTGTCTTTTTCGTTCCCGTTGTAGCAGTAATCCATCATTTTGTCCAGCCCGTCAGATATGGACCACAAATCCAGCTTTTTATAAAGTGCCATTCCCTGTCCCTCCTTCTAATATGGGTTTACAAATTCATGGATGGAAACATAGCCGTCATCCAGAATGTCCTGTAATGCCTGGACTGAGTCCGCAGCAATGCCGCCGTGTTCCGCAAACCACTGCAGCAGATCATCCACCGAATCAAAATAGAAATCCGTATCCCCGTCCGCGTCGTCAAAGAGTGCGTCAAGGGAGCCGTCCTCCGGCCTTTCTGAAAGATATGCCTTATAGTGGGTGGCTGATTATTCTAATTCTTGGGAGCCACCAATTTAACGCTTGAGAGCCGCTCAGGCACGGTATATTTTAACCCTTGAGAGCCACCACTATATCTAGTGGATATGTAAAAACGTTGATACAGCTAAGAGACCTCTTTTAAGATGTATTCATGGAAAGTATATATGCTTTTCAAATACACTCTAAAGGAGGTTTTCTATGTTTAAGAAAACAAAAGTAAGACAGATTCTTGAACTTCTTCACAAGGATCTGAGTGCCCGGGAGATTGCGAAAGTACTCTCTGTTTCCTGTAATTCTGTTGCATATGTCAAGGAGCATTATGATAAGTGCGACAAGGACTGGGATGAGATATGTCTGATAAGTGATGATGAGATTTATCAGCTTTTTTATCCCCATACCTTTAAGCCCAGAAACAGATTCGCTCCGGTGGATTATGCATATGTACACAGCGAATTGAAGAAAGTAGGAGTTACAGAAATGCTGTTATGGGAGGAGTATTGCGAGAAATGCAGCCAAGAAGGAGTTCCCCACTGTTGTTATGCCACCTTCACGAATGGATACAAACGTTTTACAGCCGATAAAAATTATACCAGCCATATAGAACACAAACCGGGTGTGACGTTGGAAGTTGACTGGTCAGGTCCCGCCATGGGCTATATGGACCCTGATAAGCAGGAACAGCGGACGGCATATCTTTTTGTTGCTGCTTTTCCGTATAGCCAGTACACATACGTAGAGGCTGCCGTTTCCATGAACCAGTCAGACTGGCTCTCCTGCAACGTCCATATGCTTGAATTCTTTGGCGGCTCTCCCGTAAGGATCGTCTGTGACAACCTGAAAACCGGCGTTATTACACATCCCAGACATGGAAAGATCGTTTTAAATGATTCTTATTTATCTTTTGCTGAACACTATCAGGTTGCAATCATGCCGGCACAGGTAAAAAAGCCAAAACAGAAAGCAAGTGTTGAGGGATCTGTAGGAAAGATTGCAGGAAAGATCATCGGCATGCTCCGAAACGAAACATTTCATTCAATAGAAGGGCTTAATTCAGGAATACGGAAAGCCCTGGACAAGCTGAATAATAAACCTTTTCAAAAAAGGAGCGGGAGCCGAAAGACAGTCTTTGAATTGGAAGAAAAACCATATCTGAGAGCCCTGCCAATGCTCAGGTTTGAAATATGTGAGTGGTCATACAATCACAAGGTAGGTCCCAACTCCCACATATGGTTCCATAAAGGACAGTACTCTGTTCCAAGCAGTTATATAAATAAGTATGTTGATGTACAGTATAACAGTTCCCAGATGTACATATACGCAGCCCATAAACTTATCGCTGAACATAAGCGTCTTCCCGCTGGTATGAAGAATGCAAAAAGGACAGAAGAGTCCCATCTCCCATACCCACTATATACTCCGGAAACAATTGAATCAACTATCAGTAAAGCCAGCGATATAGGTATCCATACAGAAATCGTGATAAACAGGCTGTATGAAAATGCAAAAGTGAAAGAGCAGTCCCTTGTAGATGCAAAATCAGTCCTGGATATCGCCGGGGTGTATGGAAAAGAAGTCCTTGAGGAAGCCTGCAGCCAGGCCCTCAGGGATTTCCATCTGATCAGTTATAACACACTTGTGCCTTATGTAAAAAGAATCGCAAAAGGTAAAAAAATAAGCTGTAACACTAAAGAGAAAAAACAAGGGATTGTAAGAGGCGCAGATTATTATCGGAAGGATGGTATGGATTCATGAATACAGAGATCAAAAAACAATTATCAGTATTAGAACTCAGCGATTTAGTGACAGCAATAGAAAATCAGGAGAAAAATATCACTTTAGCTGATCTTACTTATGACGAGAGACTGGAACACCTTCTCACGGATCTGATAACGGAACGGCAGAACAGGCTTATTGCCAGGCTGACCAAGAATGCTGACCTGAAGTATCCAAATGCAAGGCTTGAAACGTTAGACTGCGGGGCACGCAATATAAGGAAGGAAAAAATCACCTCTCTTGCCTCAATGGGCTTTGTAGGTGCCGCAACAAACCTGATAATTACAGGTCCTACAGGTGCTGGTAAAACATATCTTGCATGTGTCTTGGGAGTGGAGGCGTGTAAACAGACTCTCAGAACGTGTTATATAAGAATGCCGGATATGCTGGGACATTTCCAGACCCATAAGGATAATCTCAGGGAACAGATAAGATATAGGAAGAAGCTTGGGAACTATAAAGTACTGATCATAGATGAATGGCTCAACTATAAGGTAAATGAGAAAGAGTCAAAATTCATCTATGAATTAATAGAGCAACGCTGCGGAAACAATCCAACAATCTTCGTGGGGCAATATGAGGTGTCCGACTGGCATGAAAGATTAGGAGGAGGGACCCAGGCTGATTCCATTATGGACAGGATCATACATAATTCCTATGCAATCGAGTCCACTGACAATAATCTCAGGAAACTGTATGATTCAAAGAAAGCCAAAAAACTTATGGAATCATTAGAAGCATAATAAATCATCTGTCATCAGATATCTAAAAGTGGCATGGCTGCACTAAAATAGTCATGCCATATCTTGTATTATAGGAAATTCCTCCTGCTGGAAGAATACTGAATTAAAATAGCCCGCC
>CAMWLB010000262.1 GCA_947174985.1 uncultured Lachnospiraceae bacterium
CGTAACCGGAAGTTTCTTAAGGCACAGGGTAAAAAGCTCCGCAACGCAGAATACCAGCAACACGATGGGAAACGCCAGTTCAAAGAACCATGTGTCGTTTCCCGTCACAAGGGTTATCAGATACAGATAAACACCGATGGCAATGCCGTCAAACAGAAGGGCGGAATATGCCGAAAGCTTCGTGTATATCACAATCGGAATGAACAAAACCCATACAATCAGACAGGCGCCGATAATGAGCAAAGACCATGCTCTCCCTGCAAAAACAAATAGGTTTAAAATGCCGCAGGTGACTCCTGCCGCAATCAGCACCACGGAAAGGAGAAGCCCCAAATCCTTTCTCTTTACCGTTTCCACCTGCCCCTTTTCCTTCGGAAACGAGGACTTTACCATTTTCTGTTCCAGTTCTCTTGGATTGATGACCGGCGTATTACAGAGCGGACACGCCTGCAGGCTCTTGTCCAGCTCCACACCGCAGTTTACACAGTATGACATATTGCCTCACATTCTGCCGCAAAAACGGCGGCTTCCTTAATATTCCCTGTTACTCTCTATTTTCACATGAATTCCGTCCTGTACCAGCTTTCTGAAAAAATAACGCTCCACATCCGCTTCAATAATACTGCTTGCAAAATTGACGGTGAGAATATCCTCAAAACTGATGATGGCACAGTTGGTCCGACGTGAAAAGGGCTGTCCCATATAGATATCAAACCTCTCGATATAAGGCTTCATGCTCTCCGGCACCGCAAGCCTCCCCATATTGGTCAGTCCGGCCGAAGAATTCTTGTCCTGCACCTTGGTATAAAAGGTGCGCACCACAAAATCCTTAATAAAAAGCGGCACCACACGGATAAAAGGATTTCTCTGTGTGGAAGCGTTCGTCGTGATATCGCCGCGCAGAAACTTTTCATTGATGTAATACCGCATGTAGCCGCGCACATGCGCTACAATTTCCGCAAAAGTATATTCTCCCAGCCTTGGATCTATCCCGGGATAAATCATGGTAATAAAATTGCGCAGGGTTTTACTTGGGAAAAAACGCCTTAAATTGACCGGCATGGCTATTTTTACCGGCCGTAGTTTCAGATGGAAGTCGTTTTCCTGCTTTTGCATAAGCGCGTATAGAAGCACCGCATTCAAGTATTCCGTAACCGTCGCATCGTACTGCTTTGCCACCTTTGCCACCTGAGAAGAGGACATGATGCCGTCTATAATATTCAGCGTGTAAAAAGGCTCCGCCGTTCCCCGCACACGGTAGGTCTTTTCCCCCGGCCTTGGCGGACACACCTTGGAATTGGCATACTTCATATAGGCGTCCTCCAACTCCTCCGGCTCAGGCTTTTCTGCAATATCCAGCACAAACCCGCCGTTTTCAATTTTCTTTCCCAGAAGTCGCAGGTATTCCGCAGTCAGTGTCTGCAGCACACACATGCCACCCGTCCCGTCGCCAAGACTGTGATGCGCCTCAAGGGCAATCCGACAGCCATAATAATAGACACGAACCAGATAGCGGTTATTGGCCTTAAACGGCATGGGCATACAGGGATTTTTGATATCAGGCTGCACAAACGGCCCCGGTCTGTTATTGGTCTCCAGATACCGCCAGAACAGTCCTTTCCTGATGGCAGCCTTGTAAGTCGGAAAGCGGGGAAGCGTCCTGTTAAGCGCCTCCTGCAGCACATCCGGCTTTACCGGCTCCTTTAACACCACCGAAAGGCGGTACACAGAAGAAAAATCCTTTCGCTGCAGAGTCGGATATACAATCGCCGACAAATCCAACTTATACCAGACCGTCTGATTTTTCCTTTTTTCATCCTTCATGCAAATCCGCCCTTCCTGAACTGTATTTCCACGCCAAAACCTACAAGCGCCAAAATATACACAAACGGAACGGCTTTTCACATACAAACCGTTCCGTTTCATTTTACTACTATTTTCCATTCTTTACAATGTGGTATCTACTGCCGCACCTTTAATATCTTCTGCAATCAGCTTCATTTTATCCACAATATTCTGTATTTCCCTATTTAGCTCTTCCTGTGTCGTATCCAAATCCAAAAGCTGCTCGATGGGCAGACTCTCCGCCAGCTCCTCCGCGCGTTTCTCGGCTTCCTTCCTCTCGTCCTTGCGCTTTGCCAGAAGCTCCTCCTGCTCTTCCTTCTTTTCCTTTGCTTCCGCTGCCTGCTCTTTCTTTTCTTCCTGCTCCTTGTCGATATGCTCCTTGCCTTCGTCTACCAGCATACCAATAATCTCTTTATTTGCAGCCTCTTCAATCGCATCCGCCTGCTTCTGCGCATCCAGCATAGGGTCTTTTTTCAGACGCTCCAGCTTCGTCTCCCGAATGATATTGTTTTCTATCTCAATCTGCTGTTTCGCTTCAGAAATGATATCGCGGTGATAGTCTCCGTAGGAATCCAGCTCCAGCACACGGTTCTGGTACTCTGTCCGCTTCTTTCCTCCGATTTCCGTAAGGCGCTCCCGCTCCTCCTTTGTCAGGGAAACCTTAGGATTCCTCTTCGCCTCGCGGCTCTTTAAGAGAAGCTCCAAATCCTTCTGCTCCTCGCTGTCTGCATCGACACCATAGCGCTTTCTCAATACCTCCTGCTGTTCGGCAATCTCATTTAATTCTTTTTGGGCATTGCCTACCTCTTCGCGAAGGCTCTTTATCCTTTCTCTTCTTTCTTTTACATCGTCGTCTATCTTTTTGTCACCGCTCCATGTGTCGGTTACTACTTTAAGCGCCTGCTTCTGCGCCTGCTGTTTTTTCATCAAAATATTATCCTGCGTGCCATTTAGACCTCCGGCAAACACATTTTTCTTTTTCCCCTTACCGGATTGCTGCTCTTCCAGCTCCTGCCTGCGCATGGCGCGCGTGCTATCCCCCATATAAATTGACAGTTCCTTCTGTACCTTCATAACGGTTCCCTCCTTTTTTCTGAAAGCCCGCTGCTATTGGCTTTCCAAAAAAATGCTTTCTCCTGCATTTCTTTATATATATCGGCTGCTCTGTATCATTTCTGAATATCTTTTCCAATATCCTAGTCCGATTCCTTCAGCCACAGCTCCACACGGTTTTCAATAGCCTCCATCACCTCATCAATGCTTCTGTCGTCCGAAAAATAAGCGCCCGCTTCCTCATAAATAATCGTCCACGCCCCATAATTCACTTCGCCACTTGTAGATATGCACGACCTTGCCAGTTTTTCAATATATGCTACTTCCTCTTCTGTCAGAGGCTTTATTTCCTTGCCGTTTGTAGAAGAATATGTAGTTTCCACAGTGACTGTTTCCCCTGTCTCCGGAATATATAATTCGAAAGTCGGCGCAACAGAATATTCGGCAAGTTTCTGTTCAAATACATCCTTTCTGACTGAAAAACAATTTTCCAACCCTGACTGGTATTCCTCCTCTAACAGAAAACGCAGGAACGCCCATGCCCCTTCTTTGTTCGGCGAAGCTGCATTGATGCTCAGCCCTCCGTTTCCCGTCATCAATCCATTCCTGTCCTCACGTGGATACCCTATAAAACAAATCTCGGTGTCATACCATGCTTCATAATTCGCCAGAGACAGCGGCGTCATCAAAGCCCCCTTCACAACCAGAACATTGACTCCGGGAATCTCCTGCTCCTCATCCTCCAACAGTTTTCCGTATTTTTCAGCAAACAGGATACATTCCCGCAGCATATCGTAATCCGTCATGTCCATGCCCCCAAAAAGCCAGAAATCACGCAAAACATTTAATGGCTCGGCATTTTCAAAGCTTTCGATTTCCGGATGTGCTTCCATCATGGCAATCGCCTCCTGTGGCGTCCATCCCTCCATATCGCCAAATATTTCCTTCGCGCCTACCATCCCCATGATTTGAAACTCTGTCTCAATGGCGTATACTTTACCATCCCTCTCATATGCATAGAGCAGCTCCGACAGATACTCCTCTTCCTTTAAGTCTGCTTCTATGTAAGGCTTTAAGTCCTCCAAAACGCCTTTCTCCACAAATTCCTGAAAATGAGTATCAGCCCCCGCATCAAAAATATCCGGTCCGTCACCTGCCGTCAGTTTCATGGAACGAACAGAAAAAGCATCCGAAACACCTGTATAGTCAACCACTTCTATGCAATAGGTATCATTGCTTGCATTAAACCGGTCGATTGCTTCCTGCATTTGGAGGGAAGGCTCCCCTATATCAAGCGTCACTATTTTCTTCTCACCACTGTCTTTCTGACAGCCACATAACAGCAGCATGGCTGACAGCAATAAAACCCATTTTATTTTCTGCATGGGATATTTCCTCCTTTATTTCCTATGCCTGCTCCCAATACCGGCAGACCGCCTGCCTCGCTTCTTCTTCCTGTATGCCAAATTTCCTTTGTACCTTTAAAATCGTCTCTTCCCTGCCTGTACCAAATTCCATGCAGGTTTCAATCAACGCTTGTATTCCCTGTTTTACTCCTTTCGCCAAACCTTCCGCTCTGCCCTGTTCCCGCTCTATTATCTTTTCTTCCCATGTCTGCATATACTTCACTCCCATCTCTTCACTGGCTTTTATTCTGCTGACACATTCATGAATTCTTTTAATACGGGCGCTTCCGGCAGTTCCATGGTCTGGTCAAACAAAAATTTACTTAAAAGTGTTAAATCTTTTAACTGTTTCTTCATATGTTTCTCCTTTATTTTAACTTTTTTCGCTTTTAATTACAACTGTATTTGGG
>CAMWLB010000263.1 GCA_947174985.1 uncultured Lachnospiraceae bacterium
GATATGGGCATGACGCTGACGGAATTTGTGGTGCTTATGATGCACTACAGGTTTTTGGAGGAGCAGGGGGAGTCAGTGCAGGCGTCGGCAGGGTACGAGTGGCTGCTTTTGCATTTGGAGCGGTTTTCTGATGTGGGTGACAGGGCGAAGCTGTATCCGCAGATAGCATACCGTAGGATGCAGCTTCTTATGAAAGAAGGAAAAACCAAAGAAGCGGTGCAGCTTGCCAAAAGGGGAGTCAAACTGCTGCAGGAAGAAGGCAGATTATTTTATTTAAGGAAGCTTTTGATATTTATTCTGGAGCATGACGAGGACACGCCGGAGAGAAAAGAAAAACTAAGGGAAATGATTGACTCGATTGTATGGGTGTATGAAAGGTATGAAGTGGAGGAAAAGGAGTGGGTATGGAATATCCCTTACGGAGTAGCCGGCATTGAACTATTTGGAGATATCATCCGTTCGAGAAGAAAGGTGCTGGGCATGTCGCAGGAGGAACTGTCAGATGGAATCTGTGACCCTGTCAGCATTTCCCGTATCGAGCAGGGAAAGGTTGCACCCAAGAAACAGATTTATCAAAAGCTTTTGGAACGCGTTGGCATGACAGGTGACCGGTATGTGAGCACGATACAGGTGGAGCGGCCGGAACTGTTGGCGGAAGCGGACAAGGTGTGTACTCTGATGACGCTTACACGGAATGAGGAGGCAGAAGAAATATTAAATGCATTAGAAGGAAAGATGGAAGGCACGGATAAATTTGCCGAGCAGTACGTTAAGAGTATGAAGGCGACGGCGTTGTATAATCAGAAGAAAATAACAGCGCAGGAGCATTCCAAACTGCAGGAAGAGGCACTTTTCCTTACCGTGCCGAGAGTTAGATTGGAAGAACTGGCGGACTGGAATTTCAGTCTCCAGGAGGCGCGCACGGCAAATCTGCTGACGGCTTCTTATGATAAAGATGGCAGGCGGGAAGAGGGGATTGAACTGTTGAAGATACTTGGAAGGCAGTATGAAGAAAAGCCTTTTCCTTTGGATTATTACGTGCCATGTTATGAGGCGACGATGTGGACTTTGGGAAATCTTTTGGGGAATGCAGGAAAGTATGAAGAAGCGATAGAGGCGGCGGAGAAAAGCGTCCGTTTGGGATTAAATGCAGGCAGAGGTGCCGTACTGATATCGGCATTATATGATATAGGATGGGGTATGGAACAGCTATGGGAGACAGGCACTTATACAAAAGAAGAAAGCCTTCTCTATGTGAAGGCTTCCTATGCCTTGCGTCAACTCTTTGAGTCGGAGCAAAGTTGCGACTTTATCAAGGAACATATACAGAGACTATATAAAAGTTAAATTTTTATAGGTTTTAAAACTGGGTCATCTGAGCAAAGTATAATCCCGGTATTTTCCGCGTCTTTTGCAGGGGCAGCGCTGACAGTCTGTACAGCTATCAGGCAAATGGCAGTAATGGCAATGATTTTTTTGAAGGTATCTTTCATAACAAATTCTCCTTTATCTTTTGTAGGTTTTGGTTTGTGACAAGCCGATTTTATAAAGGAAAAAAGGAAAAGACCATAACAAATCAGGCAACCATTTAAAAAGTAAAAAATAAAATTGTTGCCTGATTTGTTATGGTAAAAAATGGAAAATTATGTAAATATGTGGGTGAAAATGTAATTTGGCTGATGACATACTGCTTTCCGAAACGAATTAATGTACTTGTGATGATGTACAAATTCATTTCTATTGAAACAGTAACGCAAGTGTTGGTTGTGTGCTGTGTGCGCAAGATAGAAATAGGGCTAGTAGGTTTAGTATACAGGGGAGCATGTGTGTCAGACAAAAAGTTTTCAAATGTATGGCAGAAGTCCTGACGATGGAGCGAAGAAATAAAAATGTCAGGTGCCAGACAATAGGAATGTCCCTGCGGTGTGGAACATTGGGGTAATGTTTCATACCGCAGGGTATTTTTTGGCAAATAGTTGCTTTTCACAAAAACGTGATATATAATGTCCGTGAAGGGCCGGTGCCTGCAGCAAAGCTTATCCGGCTCTGTCGGCACAGCAGCAATCACGATATGCTGTTCGTATACTTTCACCCTAAAAGAGGGAGCAAATATGAATAACCCCATTTACATACAAGAGGAGCCGGATAAACCGCATGAGGCGTGCGGCGTGTTCGGCGCATATGATTTTGACGGAGGCGATATAGCCTCTTCTATCTATTATGGATTGCTCGCCTTGCAGCACAGAGGACAGGAAAGCTGCGGTATTGCGGTCAGCGATACGGAGGGTCCCAAGGGCAGGGTGCTTAGTCTGAAGGACATGGGGCTGGTGAATGAAGCGTTTCATGCAGAGGATTTGGGCAGGCTTCGCGGCAATATTGGCGTAGGGCATGTGCGCTATTCTACAGCGGGCAGTTCCACACGTGAAAATGCGCAGCCATTGGTTATTAATTATGTGAAAGGTACACTGGGACTGGCACACAACGGCAATTTGATTAATACGCCGGAACTTCGAAGGGAACTGGCACATACCGGCGCTATTTTCCAGACTACCATTGATTCGGAAATTATCGCCTACCTTGTCGCAAGGGAGCGGCTGAATTCCAAATCGGCGGAGGAGGCAGTAGGGCGCGCTATGTGTAAAATCAAAGGAGCGTATTCCCTCGTGATTATGTCGCCGCGCAAGCTGATAGGAGCGAGAGACCCCTTCGGCTTTAAACCGCTCTGTATCGGGAAACGGGACAACACCTATTTTATCACGAGTGAGACCTGTGCGCTGGATACGGTGGGCGCGGAGTTTGTGCGCGATGTGCTGCCGGGCGAGATTGTGACGATTTCTCCAAAGAAGGGGATTGTGTCCGATATGTCCCATGCATTGAAGCCGGAGGAAACGGCGAGATGTGTCTTTGAGTATATTTATTTTTCACGCCCTGACAGCTATATCGATGGCGTGAGTGTATATAATTCCCGGATTCTGGCGGGAAAATACCTTGCCATGGATTCGCCTGTGGAGGCGGACATGGTGGTGGGAGTGCCGGAGTCGGGTAACTGTGCCGCCATGGGCTATTCGCTGCAGTCGGGAATCCCTTACGGCACCGCGTTTGTAAAAAATGCGTACATTGGAAGAACCTTTATCAAGCCGCAGCAGAAAAGCCGTGAGAGCAGCGTGCAGGTCAAGCTGAACGCGATAAGGGAGTCTGTTTCGGGGAAGCGGATTATCATGATAGATGATTCCATTGTCAGAGGAACAACCTCGGACAGAATTGTGCGGATGCTTCGGGAAGCGGGCGCGAAAGAGGTACATATGCGCGTCAGTTCGCCGCCTTTTCTGTGGCCCTGTTACTTTGGCACGGATGTACCGGCGCGTGAGCAGCTTATCGCTTACAACCGCAGCGAGCAGGAAATCTGCCGGATGATAGGGGCGGATTCGCTGGGGTATCTGCGCGAGGAAAGGCTGCATGAGCTGGTCAATCATCTGGGCATCTGCAAAGGCTGTTTTACCGGCAATTATCCCATGGAGCCGCCGACAGAGGACATCCGCGGGGATTTTGAAGTATAAAGGATAAAAGAAAAGGAGAATTACATGAGTACAGATGTATACCAAAGCCCTCTTTCAGAGCGCTATGCCAGCAAGGAAATGCAGTATATTTTTTCACAGGACATGAAATTCCGCACATGGAGAAGGCTGTGGATTGCACTTGCCGAGACGGAAAAAGAGCTTGGTCTTCCCATCACGGAGGAGCAGATAGAAGAGTTGAAGGCACATGCCGAGGATATCAACTATGAGGTGGCGAAGGCGCGCGAAAAGGAAGTGCGCCATGACGTGATGAGCCATGTCTATGCCTACGGCGTGCAGTGTCCAAAGGCAAAGGGCATTATTCATCTGGGCGCAACCTCCTGCTATGTGGGGGATAACACGGACATCATCGTGATGACGGAGGCGCTTAAGCTGATAAAGAAAAAACTGGTGAACGTGATGAGCGAGCTGGCGGACTTTGCGGATAAATATAAGGCGCAGCCGACCCTTGCCTTCACCCATTTCCAGCCGGCGCAGCCGACTACTGTAGGTAAGCGTGCAACGCTGTGGCTGCAGGAGTTTTCATTGGATTTGGAGGATTTGGAGCATGTGCTTTCCACCATGAAGCTTTTAGGCAGCAAGGGCACAACCGGAACGCAGGCTTCCTTCCTGGAGCTTTTTGACGGCGATCAGGAAAAGATTGATAAAATTGACCCCATGATTGCGGAGAAAATGGGCTTTGCGGAATGTTATCCCGTATCGGGGCAGACCTATTCCCGCAAGGTGGATACCCGCGTTTTAAATGTACTTGCGGGCATTGCGGCTTCGGCACACAAGATGAGCAACGATATCCGGCTGCTGCAGCATTTAAAAGAGGTGGAGGAGCCTTTTGAAAAGAGTCAGATTGGCTCGTCTGCCATGGCGTACAAGAGGAATCCCATGCGGAGTGAGAGAATTGCTTCCCTGAGCCGCTATGTGATGATAGATGCCTTGAATCCGGCAATTACCTCAGCGACACAGTGGTTTGAAAGGACGCTGGACGATTCTGCCAACAAGCGTCTTTCCGTGCCGGAGGGCTTTTTGGCGACGGACGGTATTCTGGATTTGTGCCTGAATGTGGTGGACGGACTGGTGGTTTATCCCAAGGTAATCGAAAAAC
>CAMWLB010000264.1 GCA_947174985.1 uncultured Lachnospiraceae bacterium
GGGAAAATGTTATTGCTGACACTTAATGAACAAGAAGAAAATGCAATTGATAAAATTATAGCAACACTGTCTGACTATATAGAGCTTGAAACCGTACAGATTACTACCACTTCCGTACTATCCTTTCCGGGTTTGGAAATAAGGCAGAGCCAACGTATGGTAGTTCAAAACGGGAAAGAAATAAACCTTACCCGCCTTGAATACAATACACTTGTATTTCTTGCTTCCAATCCCGGAATTGTATTCACACAGACGCAGATATTTGAAGCCGCCTGGAACATGGATAGCGATAGCTGCCATTCAAGCGTTGTCAACGTGATTTACAACTTGCGGAAAAAGATTGAGCCGGACAGTAAAAACCCGACCTATATAAAGACCGTGTTAGGTGTCGGCTATAAATTCAATGGATAAGCACTGGGTAAAGGCAGCTTCATTGACTGTCATACCCCGGTATCCTTTTTGCTTTTTCTAAGAGGGGTTGGGACTTTTGCCTTGCGTGCGTAGTAAGGAGTAAAGGGGTAATTTACGCTATTCTGTGTGAGAAAGATTTGCAACGCAAATCTTTCTCACACTGTTATAGTGTACTTGCCGCTTCTCATAAAATTTAGGAAAACCGCCAAAGGAGAAAGTTTATGCCCAAAACAGATAACTCTCCTACACCCGATACCCAGATATGCAAAGACAAAATGAGACTGACAGTTACCAACATCTACCCCGCCTTTCAGAAAAAATCAGAGCAGGAAGCTCGACAGGAAATCGAGGCCCTGCTCTATCAGGTTTTCAAAAAATATGCGTCTTACGATTTGGGAGGCAGATACTAAATGTACGACGCATTATATGCAAGGCAGTCAATCGAAAAAAAGGACAGTATATCGGTTGAAAGCCAGCTTGAATATTGCAGGTATGAAACCCACGGAGATGCCTGTATTGCATATACGGACAAAGGCTTTTCGGGCAAGGACACCCACAGGCCCGGTTTTGAAAAAATGATGCAGGATATCCGCTTGGGAAATATAAAGCGTGTCATTGTATATAAGCTGGATCGTATCAGCCGCTCCATCCTGGACTTTGCAAACATGATGGAGATATTTCAGAAATATCACGTAGAATTTGTTTCTTCCACAGAAAAATTTGACACGTCCACACCGATTGGCAGGGCGATGCTGAATATCTGTATCGTATTTGCCCAACTGGAACGGGAAACCATCCAAAAGCGCGTGACAGACGCTTATTATGCGAGATGCAGGCGCGGCTTTTACATGGGCGGCCGTATTCCCTATGGCTATCGTCTGACAAGCACGGTCATCGACAATGTCCGCACTTCCATGTATGAGGAAGTTTTGGAGGAAAGCGAACAGCTCAAACTGATTTATTTTCTGTATGCGGACACGGATAATTCTCTCGGCGATATTGTGCGATACTTGCATGAGCACCGGATTCAAAACTTACGTGGCGCAGACTGGAATACCGCCCGCATCAGCGAAATGCTCCGCAATCCCATTTATGTGGAAGCCGACATTGACGTATACCGGTTCTTTCAGAATCAGGGCGTAAATATTTATAATCCGGCAGACGATTTCACGGGCCACAATGCCTGTTATTTCTACAAGAACGCCTCTTCCGCTGCGGGTGAAATAGTCCTGGCCCCGCATAAAGGCTTTATTTCCTCACGTGTCTGGTTAGCCTGCCGTGCACGGTGTCTGCATAACAGGCAGTCCGCCAAAACCTGCAAACCCAAAAATTCATGGCTTGCAGGCAAGGTAAAATGCGGAAACTGCGGTTATGCCTTGACAATCCGCAAAGCAAAGACAAAATGGGAACGCTATTTTGTATGCAGCCGTTCCGGAAACCATGGGCATTGTAAAGGTGCATGCTGCACCATTTATGCTGACGTACTGGAAGAATATATGATTGGCGCAATCAAGGAAAAATTGTCAGAGTTTTCAGTCCTCAGAGAAGACCTGTCGTCCTGTACCGCTACCGTTTCAGAAGAGTCAAAAAATATACATAGGAAAATCCGCCTGGCGCAGATTGAGGAAGAAATCGAAGAGCTTCTTTCCAAAGTGTCCGAAACCAGTGGCGTTCTGATGAAGTACCTGGACCAAAAGGTATCTGCGCTAGATACAGAACGGAAAACCTTACAGGAAGAAATTGTTGCTGCAAATGCTGCAGATACAGAAAGCAGAACAAAGCAGATAACCAATCATATAACAGCATGGGAAACACTCCCTTTTGAGGGCAGGCAGGCGGTAGCTGACACACTAATCAAGGTCATCCGGATTGCGGACGGCAGCATGGAAATCATATGGAACATTTAAAACCACTGTTAAAATAAACCACATCATAAAAATCAGTTGCAAAAACACGTAAAGTTCCTTATTATAAGTTTATAACAATCAAACCAACAAAGGAGATGACAAATGGGGCACAAAACCAAAAAAGCGGTACTTATGAAATCAGTTTCCGAATTAAAAGCAGCCGATTATTCCAAAGAACCGGAATTAAACCGTATCTACCAGCGGCTTGTAAACGGCAGACAACAGTTTGTCGAAATTCTGGAGAAAAACATCAAGGCAGTTATGCAAATCAGCTCCCTTGATTTAACCATGCAGCATCAGACTGAAAAAATCATGGATATTTCCAACAGCGTGGCGCGGGCGACGGAAACTATTTTCGGCAGCTCCGGCAGTTCTTCCGGCATGTCAAGCAACCAGCACGAAGAACTGACACATACGATTATACGTGCTTCTGAAGAAACAGCAGAGGTCTATAAGAAGATAGAAATCAGCCAGAACGAGCTGACCAATATCAAGGACCTTTCCGCACAGGCTATCGTCGTTTCACAGGAAATGCAGAAGGATTTAGATTCCCTATTCCAAATAATCAACCGCATGAACAGCGTGATTGCCGACATCAACACCATCTCCCTTCAGACGAATCTTCTTGCGCTGAATGCTTCCATTGAAGCAGAAAGAGCAGGTACGGCCGGCAAGGGCTTTGCCGTTGTCGCTCACGAAATCCGCAGTCTTGCAGGGGAAACCCAGAAACTGACAGACCACATGGGCGAGTTTATCGAGGGCATAAAAAATGCTTCCCAGAAAAGTGTTTCCAGTGCTGCAAACACCATCAACGCACTTGATTCCATGACAGAAAAAATCGGAAATGTATGGGCGCTGAACGATGAAAACCAAAAGCACGTTGCCATGATTAATGATTCCATGAGTTCCCTTTCCGCCGTCAGCGAAGAGCTTAGCAGTTCCATGGACCAGATGGAAGAACAACTGCGAAGCAGCACTGAATTTATGCAAACTGTCGGCAACGATTTAAAAAAGGCAACAAAACCTGTTGTAGAAATAGAAAAAACACTGGACGAAACGGTAAAGCAGATGGGTTCTATGACGGACGATGCCTTCTTCCATCTGGAAAATCAGGAATTTGCAAAATATGTCAGCAATGCCATCTCCGCCCACCGCACATGGCTTGGTAATTTACAAAAAATGGCGCAGACACGCACCGTTACGCCGCTTCAGCTTGATTCCTCTAAATGTGGCTTCGGTCACTTCTACTATGCCATGACGCCAAAGATGCCGGAGATGCTCCCCATCTGGAACAGTTTAGGCGACAAACATAAAAGGTTCCACAGATTTGGTGCCGACGTTATCAATGCACTTTACAGAGCTGACTATTTCAGGGCAGAACAATTGTGCAGAGACGCTGAACACTACTCAAAGGATTTGATTGCAGATTTGGAAAAACTGCTTCATATGGCGGGCTGATTTACTTCCATCTTCCCGCTTCGGTGAAGCGCTTCGGATTACACAGGATAAGTTGAACAGCAAAAACTTCTATGCCTTTAATCCCGGTTTTGACACGGTATCCGGCATGGATAAGCCGACAAACTGCGGCTGTCAGAATAAATAACAAAAACGGTATCAGAGTGCGAGGCAGTCATTTGGGCTGTCCCGCACTTTCGTTTTGCCAAAATGCTTTCTTCTGCCGCCGACCTTTTAAGTTCTGAAATCGGACATCCGATGAATATACTATAGGGTAAAAAAGATTGCGGAGCAGACTTATGCAGGAATTTATCGTTTCCCTTATGGGTAAATTCGGATATCCCGGCATCTTCTTTTTGATTACCATTGAAAATCTCTTCCCTCCCATTCCCTCCGAAGTCATTCTGACCATGGGCGGTTTTTTAACTACCTGCACCTCCATGAGTGTTTCCGGCGCCATTCTGTTTTCCACCCTTGGCTATTTGCTTGGTGCCATTATTCTCTACTACATAGGAAAGCTTTTAAACAAAGAAAGACTTATGCGCATTGTTTCCGGCAAAGCCGGCAGGCTGCTCCATCTGAACGCAGAGGATATTGAAAACGCTGCCGTTTGGTTTGAAAACAAGGGATGCAAAGCAGTCTTTTTCTGTCGTCTGGTTCCTATTCTCCGCAGCCTGATTTCCATTCCCGCCGGTATGAGTGAAATGAATCAGGTGAAATTCCTGCTGTACACCACTGCTGGCAGTCTGCTTTGGAATACCGTGCTCGTCGTGCTTGGCAGTCTGCTCGGGGAATCCTGGATGTTTATTGCCATCGTCCTGAAACGCTATTCCACCATCACTAAAATAGCACTTGGTATATCCGCCCCTCTCTCTAATACACATCTGACGCTGCCGACGAA
>CAMWLB010000265.1 GCA_947174985.1 uncultured Lachnospiraceae bacterium
TATAAGGTTGGCAACGAAACAATAGAGTTTCAGTCGTATTACTTCGACGATGAATAAATGCTGCTTGATGTTGATGTGGAAGGCGGGGAGATGCTAACAGAAGCACCGGTTTATAAACCGAAGAAAGTGGAAGGACCTAAAAAGGCGGAAAAACCAGAAAAGGTAGAAAAACCGGTCAGGAAGCGCGCCCGCAAAGCAGAGGAGAAAGAAGCGCCGATGCCGGAAGTCGCTTGGAAAGATGACGACATGGACGAGCTGCCTTTTCCACCGGATGAGGATATGGAGGAGCTGCCCTTTCCATCGGATGAGGGTATGGACGAGCTGCCCTTTCCGCCAGATGATGACATGGACGACACGGAAGAGCTGCCGTTTTCGTTGGATTCCGACGTGGATGCGAGTGATTTTGACTTGGATTTAAACTTTTGAAAGGAATAGCGTGGTGATGAAGAAAAAAGATAAGACAGAAAAAATGGTAAAAGAAGAAAAGCCGGAAAAAGCAAAGGAGTGCGTAAAAAAGGAAAAATCGAAGCAGTATGTGATGAAAAAGAATACCAGCATGAAGGTGCTCAGGATTATTTTGTGGCTTATGCTGACATTCGTTTTTGTGCGTGGGATAGCAGCTATCTTTAAGCCGGATAAAGAAGAGGTTGTCAACCAGATGATAAGCGAGTTTAAGGAAAATTATAATGATTTTACCAGCCTGAATGAGGAGGCAATGGCATTTGCCCAGAATTTTGTTAGGGAATACCTGACATATGAGATAAGAGGCGAGGAGGAGTATAAGAACCGCCTGCAGCCATATGTGGCTTCCGGATTTTTTAGCAGTGGAGCAGTAAATGATTTTACGGCAACGGCTGAGGCAGTCTATGTGCAGGCATACCGTATGGAGGATTACACAGATGCGCAGAAGGATGTGTATGTGCTGGCAAAAGTGGAATATACAACCAGGACACTTCAGGAGGACCAAACCTACACAACGAGCACAAGTACAAGCCAGATAATACTGAAAGTGCCAATCTACTGCGAAAAAGGCTCTTATGTAGTGGAAAGCCTGCCGCTTGTCGTTTCTGACAGCGTGGCGATTGAAAAATACACGGTATCGGAATATTACGGCAACAGCCTGCCGGATGCACAGGCAGAAGCCATAAAAACATCAGTAGAAAACTTCCTGAAAGCGTATTTTGAGCAGGATGCATCGGTTATCAACTACTATCTGGCAGCAAGTGCGGATAAGGACGACTTTACCGGACTGGATGGGCGTTTCACCTTTTCCGGTATTGATTCCATCAAATGTTATCAGGGAGAATCCGGCATCATATGTCTGGTGGAATTTAAGATAAAGGATACACAGAACAACGCGAAGCTGCTGCAGAAGGTTAATTTTACCATACAGGAAAGCGGCGGGAAGTACTACATAAAATCGATGGATACCCGTACAGGGAACCTAAATATTAATTAAACGGAGGAAAGACAATGAAGAAAGAAAAGAAGAGGCAGGGAAAAACGAAGGGTACCAGTAAAATAACCGGTACAAGAATAGCGGTGGCGGTTATGACATTTGCCATGCTGTTTGTAATGAATGGATTTTATTCCTATGCAGATACCGGAGATATAGGGAAAAATGCAGGAAGCTGGATACTGGACCAGCTTTTCTGGGTAGGCTTGATTGCTTTAGCTATTGGACTTATTTCCTGCCTTATTAAGAAAGCATGGGTAGCAGCCATTATAACAGGACTGGCAGGAGGTGTTGTCCTTGTATTAATCAGAAATCCGGAGCGGCTCTCAACATGGGCGGAAAATATTGTACATACGGTTTTGGGAGGCTGACAGACAGCTTATGGACGAAAAGAAAGTAAAAATCTACTCATACAATAAAGTTTGGAAGGTGGAAAAGAAAATCTACTCCATATCCAACATCCCGCTGCCGACACCTATAAACCCGTATGACCTTCTGGCATTTGTCGGAGTTGCGCTCTTTATGCTTGCGCTCGGAACATTTATTCCGGTCACGGCAAGGATACCTACGGTTATTCGCTTTATCGCCATACCATATGGGGTGGCGAATTATGCCATGAAAAAAAAGCTGGATGGCAAGAATCCCATAAAGTATTTTGTGGGGTGTGTTATCTATTTCTTTTCGGCGCGGGGAACCTATCTGCAGATGTTCAAAAAGTATGCAGACAGGAAGGAAAAAATATCCCTTAAATGGAACTGCAGCATGGGTATGCAGCAATAACAGGTCAGGGAAGTGTAACACGGCACTTCCCTGAAACTTTGAGGAGGAAAGCATGTATCAGTGTCCTATCAATTATTTTGCAGACAACTTAATATTTAATGTTGATAAAAGCTGTTGGGCGGCATATAAGCTGTCCGGCTATGACTATGATTTTCTTGACGATGATTTGAAGATTGCAACACTCTACAAAATGGCAAAATTCCTTGCCGGAATCATGAGCGATGCACAGATATTGATTGTGCCGGTGGAGCAGGACAACAGGGAGCAGTTCAAAAACCTGATAAAAAAGCTTGATGAAGATGACCCGCTGTACGAGAAGGCAAAATATCATGCCATGCAGACTGAAAGTTACTTGGAACAGGTAAAAGCTGCAAAAGGTGATGCAAATGATTACAGAAGCTATGTAATAGTAAAACTGGCTGACTACGCAGAATCGGAAACGGTGAAGGGGCTGAAGGAAGGGTATCATTATTTTGTAAAAAATCCGGCCAATGCAATCAACGTGTTTATGAATCTGGATACGAAAGATATCCTGATGAGCCGGATGAATGACTGCATCAAAATGGCTGAAAAATGGTTTTTTTCGCAGAACCAGAAAGTAAAGCTGGTTGAACTGACCGGGCAGGAGACACAATGGCTTTTGCGGCGGATGGCGTACAGGGGAATCAATCAGAAAGTAAAGCTTTTCAGGGAAGACCAACAGGATAGCAAGGCTTGGAAGCCGAAAGCAGAAGTTCAGGAAGTGGGGGAAGAGCGGATAATAAAGCCGTATGTAAGGGATGTCGTAAATCTTTTCTCCGGAACCATACATGCAGCTAACCGTATGCTCCGGATAGAGCACGACAGAGACAAAGTTTCCTATCAGTCTTTTCTGGCGCTTACTAATATACCGGACAGCTTCGATTATCCTGGCATGGAATGGATTTACATGCTGCAGCAATATAACCTGCAGGCGGAGGTCTGTATTCACATTAAAGCAATAGAGTACCGTGCAGCACAAAGAAAGCTGGACGGAAAAAGGCGGGAAATAGAAAGCCAGATAGAGCACGTGGAAGGCGCCAATGCTGACATCCCGGAGGATTTGCTGGAAGGAAAAGCGTATGCGGATGCGCTGGAAGCGGAAATGAAGGATTTGCGAGAACCGCTGTTAAATACCAGCGTCACAATCTGCATCGCAGCGGATAATGAAGAGGAGCTGGAGAGGCGGGTAAGCATGGTAAAGAATGAATATGAGGATATGAATTTCATCATTGAGCGCCCTTTAGCCGACCAGATTAAACTTTTTATGCAATGCATACCCAGTGTGGGCTGTCTGGCAAAAGAATATATCATGCCAATGACGCCTCTTACATTGTCAAGCGGCGTCATCGGCGCGAGCCATGAGCTTGGGGACAAGGAAGGGCCCTATATTGGTACAACCGGAGCTGAGGGAAAGCAGGTATTTTTAGCTATGTGGCTTGCCTGCCTGCGGAATAAGTCGGCAGCCGCTACCTTTTATGGCAATCTGGGCGTTGGAAAATCATTTAATGCAAACCTGCTTACGGTTCTGAATGTGTTATATGGTGGCTATGGGCTGATTTTTGACCCGAAAGCAGAGAGGGGGCATTGGGAGCAGGAGCTTACCATGCTGCAGGGCATGATAACGACGGTGACGCTTTCCAGCGACATCAAAAACAAGGGGAAGCTTGACCCTTACAACTTATACCGTGATGACAGGAAAATGGCGGATGAACTTGCGGTAAATGTGATAGCGGAGCTTTTAAAGATATCGCCTACAAGCGAAAAATATATGGCAGTTCTGGAGGCGCAGCGCCTTATGGAAAAAGAGAAGCAGCCGTCGATGAATAAACTGATGGAAATGCTGGCATCTTTTCCGGAATCTGATGAATTGTGCAATGAAGGGAAGCTTTTAGCAAGGTTATTAAAGCTGCGTTCTTCTTCCGGAATGGCACAGCTTCTTTTTGGTGATGGGACAGAGGATGCGATATCTCTGGATAACCGGCTTAATATACTGCAGATTGACAACCTGAAGCTGCCTAGTCCGGAAACTCCAAAAGAAAGCTACACGGCAGAGGAAACGCTGTCCACGGTGCTTATGGCTGTTATCAGCAACTTTGCAAAGAAATTTGCCATGGTAAAAAGACCGGTGTTCAAGGTTATATTGTTTGATGAATCGTGGATGCTGGGAAAAACAGAAGAGGGCGTCAAGCTGTATGATTTTCTGACCAGAATGGGACGTTCCCTGTTTTCAGGCTGTATTTTTAATGGACATTCCGTGCTGGACCTGCCTTCAGAGGGTATTAAGAACACTATATCCTATAAATTCTGTTTCCAGACGACAAATGATGCCGAAGCTGCCCGCATGTGTGACTATATGGGACTGGCGCCTACAGTTGCAAACAAGGAAACCTTTAAAAATCTGGGAAATGG
>CAMWLB010000266.1 GCA_947174985.1 uncultured Lachnospiraceae bacterium
GTGCGGAATATATCCAGAATATCAGGAGTAATCTGCGGGCGCAGCTTAACAATATTGATGTTGTGAATGAAGATGGCACGGTGGAAAACTTGGGAGATAAGTACGCGGCGGTAAAACGCATTGAGGAAAGTGCTATGGAGAGCAAAGCGCAGATACGAAAACGTATATTAGAGAAAAGAAATGCCCTGACGCCGTCACAGAGAATGCGTTCTGAGATTCTGGTGACGGAACGGATTCTGGGGCATCAGTGGTATTATAAGGCAGGGGAAATTCTTCTTTTTGCAAGCTTCGGCAGTGAAATCAGCACAAGGGATATTATGGAGGATGCTTTTACAGGCGGGAAAAAGGTATATCTGCCCAAGGTAGAGAGCGAAGATATGCATTTTTACCAAGTCCTTCCTGATGAACCGCTTGTGAAAGGCTATAGCGGCATTTTAGAGCCGTCCGGCGATAAGGAAAGGTTGTTTGTCTATGAAGAAAGCAAAAAGGAAACTGTGCTTATGCTTATGCCGGGAGCCGCTTTCGACCCCATGCGGAATCGTATCGGTTATGGAAAAGGATTTTATGACAAGTATCTTGCGGATAAGCGCAGCCTGCATACCATAGCGATTGGCTTTGACTGCCAGATGACTGCGGAAATTGAAAGCTGTGAAACTGATATAAAGCCTATGCAGGTGATATGCCTGTGACGGCAGTGGATTTTTTATATAGAATGGAGAATAGAATGAATTTACAACAAATGGGTGAAAAGGCTGTAGCGGCAAAGTACAGCCTGCAGGGAAAGCGTGCGGAAGAAAAAAATACGGCGCTCCTTTTCGTTGCAGAAAAGCTTACGGAAAAAACGGAATTGATTTTAAGCGCCAACAGGGAGGATGTAGCTGCCGGAGAAAAAAACGGGATGCATCAGGGAATGATAGACCGCCTGCGTTTGACGGAGGAACGGATTCTTGCCATGGCAGAAGGGCTCAAACAGATAGCGGCGCTTCCGGACCCGATAGGAGAGGTTTTGGAGCAGTTTACGCCTCCGAACGGGCTTGCCATTGAAAAGCGCAGAGTACCTATGGGTGTGATTGGCATCATCTACGAATCGCGCCCCAATGTGACGGTGGATGCGTTCGGCTTGTGCTTTAAGACGGGAAATGCCGTGATATTAAAGGGCGGAAGCGATGCGTTGAACTCTAACAAAGCGATTGCGGATGTCATCAGGGCGGCGCTTTCAGAAGCGGGTATCACACCTGACGCTTTGCAGCTGATTGAGACGACGGATCGTGCGGTGACGGCGGCATTTATGAAGATGAACGATTATGTAGATTTGCTGATTCCCAGAGGCGGCGCGGGTCTAATCAAGAGCGTGGTGGAAAACAGCACCATTCCCGTGATTGAAACGGGAACGGGGAACTGTCATGTCTATGTGGATAAGGAAGCAGATTTGACTATGGCGGTCAACATTATCCGGAATGCCAAAACCCAGCGGATTGGTGTGTGCAACGCCTGTGAGTCTCTGGTTGTCCATTCGGCAGTCAGGGAAGCGCTATTGCCCATGCTCGCCGAAGCACTTGCACCCTATGCGGTGGAACTGCGGGGCGATAACAGAATACGGGAGATTCTGTCGGATTGCACGGCTGCGACAGAGGAAGACTATGGGAAAGAATATTTGGATTATATCCTTTCCATGAAAACGGTTGACAGTGTGGAGGAGGCAATCGCCCATATTAACAAGTATAACACCAAACACTCCGAGACCATTATTACGGAAAATAAAGAAGCGGCGGAAGCCTTCTTGGACGGCGTGGATGCGGCGTGCGTCTATGTTAATGCATCCACACGTTTTACGGACGGCTTTGAATTCGGCTTTGGTGCGGAGATTGGCATCAGCACACAGAAGCTGCACGCCAGAGGACCCATGGGGCTGAAGGAGCTGACCTCTTACAAATATGTGATTCGGGGCAACGGACAAGTCAGAAAGTAGATGATTTTATGAGCAAAGCGGATATTTTGATAAAGAAAACGGCAAAGGCTGCTTTGGGGGTGGCACTCCTTTGTGCAGGGTTGTCCCTTTTAGGCTGTGCCGCCACACCAAAAGGGAGTCATGTAGCGGCATCAGTGTCTACCGCGTGGCAGAATAGCGGAACACAGAACATTTTTACCGGTCTTTCAGGGTTTGAATCCGAAACAGAAGCAGCGGCAGCGGTACTTTATGCAGAAGCAACAGAGCGGTATGAGGCCTGTGTGCCGGCTATAGAGGAAGCACTTTCGGCTTATCGGGAAGACAGGGATTTCACGGTGGATTATGCCGCGTACGACAGGTATTTCTATTTTGATTCCTTCAGTCTGCCGGAGGGCACGATTGCCATACTTTCCAGAGACAATACTTGTATGGGATTCCGCATGAATCTGCGCTGCAGGGAAGACTTTGATGGTGGCATTTATTCAAGTACTTTGTCTGACAGGGAAATTTTGTGCGAATATTATGAAATCGGCGATATCCGATATTTTTCCTATGTAGATTCTAATTTGTCCGATACGGCATTTTCCATTCCCAACTTTATGTGTATGACGGACATGGAACAGATTTATGCAATTGACAGGGAAAAGGAGTCATGGACGGTATACCGGAACGAATTTAATCCCTTTGGGGAACAGGGATTTTTCTGGGAGGCAGAAGCAATAGGGCTTTTACGGGAATATATAGAAATGAGCGGCAGGCTCTATCGGATAGACAGGGAGCATAAGGCGCTCTTTCCGGTAAACGCGCCTGAACGGACGCTTCCTTCGGGCACGCCGGCTTTAGCGGATTATGTTTACCAGAGCTGGCTTTACAAACAGAAAGAGCTCTGTCAGAATCTTTTGTATAAAATGGCGGTTTCAGCAGAGGATGTAGAAGCGGTTCTGCCGGATGAGTATATGCTGCGTTGGTCTAATGATTATACGGTGAGTGATGTCAATGGGGACGGCATTTTGGACATTCTCGCTCTTATCTGTCCTGTGCTGGAGAATTATGAACCCCAAAGCTCTTATGCGGAGGATTCCCCCTACCGGAAGGTGCCGGAATACTACTATCAGGAGCTCTGGCTGTTCGCGGGGCAGCCGGATGGAAGCTTTCTGGGGGAATGTTTGATGGATTCGGACTTGGTTGTATGGAATGATACCTTTAGTCTGACAAATATTATAGGGTTTCCCGGCGGTTGCTTTATGGAATATTTTGTCGGGCGTTCTCCTTTCGAGACAGTACTTTTTAAATACGAATATGACAGCGGTGAGTGGAAACTGGTGGGGCGGTATGGAAATGACAGCTATTCTACGCCGGCAAGCTTTTATGCATATACGGAAGATATCCTTGCAGCAGAAGAGTTGTATGAAGTTTCTGTAAGAGATTATGTAAAGGAGCAGTATGCGGCGCTTCTGAGTGAATCCGGTTATACGGATTACGGTTATCTGTTCCGATTGCCGGACGAGGCGCTGGTACAGCGTATCAACGAAGCCCTGCGGGGAGAGATGGACAAACTTTTTGGCGCAATGGAAGCGCTTGATGAATGTCATGATGTCCTGCTGCAGAATGATTTTATTTTTTTAAACAGCAGGGTTGCGGTACTGGAATTTACGTTTATGGACAGAACAACAGATGGCGATTCAGTGGATCGGTATCTTCCGGTCAGCATAGACCTTGCGACAGGGGAAATCATCGATTTCAGGGACTACATCACCGCAGAAGAGCTTGATAAATTACTTGTCTGTACAGATTCGGACTGCAAAACGGAGGAAAATTTTGCCCTGTTTGATTTGTATGACGATTATGAACCCCTTTTAAAGGCGGGCGGCGATTCCATGACGCTGCTTCTGGTGCATGAGGGGCTGCTTATCCTGAATGCAGACGAGTACTGGCCTGATTGCTGCCTGATACCGAGATGCCGGCTGCTGGATAGCCCGCTGGCAGTATTCTGGGACGATTGGAATTAAAATGAAAGGAGAACTAAAATGTCAAACGTAATTGATTTATTTTTGGAATATGTGAAACTGGATACACAGTCTGCGGATGAGAGCAGCACTACGCCGAGCACGTTAAAGCAGCATGAACTGGCAAAGCTTCTGGTAAGACAGCTTACGGATATGGGAGCAACAGAAATTACTTACGACGAGGCGCACTGTTATGTGTACGCGTCCGTTCCCGCTGCTGAAGGCTGTGAGGATGCCCCTGTTCTGGGATTTATTGCCCATATGGACACCTCGCCCGCCGTATCAGGCGCAAATGTGAAGCCGCGTATTGTCAACTATGTCGGCGGTGATATTGTGCTGAATGAGGCGGAAGGCGTCGTGATGAAAAGGAAAGATTTTCCGGATATTTCCCTGTACGAAGGGCAGGATTTGATTGTGACGGACGGAACCACGCTTTTAGGCGCGGACGACAAGGCAGGCGTCGCGGAAATTATGGCGATGGCAGAGCACTTTTTAAAGAACCCGCAGCTTCCGCACGGAAAAATCAGAATCGGTTTTACACCGGACGAAGAGGTCGGGGCAGGCGCGGATTATTTTGACGTTGCACTTTTTGGCGCGGATTTTGCCTATACGGTGGACGGCGGCAGAGTGGGAGAGCTGGAATATGAAAATTTTAATGCGGCGGGTGCAAAAGTAAGCGTGCGCGGCAGAAGCGTACACCCC
>CAMWLB010000267.1 GCA_947174985.1 uncultured Lachnospiraceae bacterium
TTATATAGGTTATATCCTATATTGTCAACATGTTGGTTTATGCAAAACATTATTGCAATACGCAAAAAAAGTTCTGGAAATTTAACATTCCAGAACTTTTTATATGCTTTTTCTTCACAAAATCCGGCTGTTACACAATACCCTGTGCCGTCATAGCCTCAGCAACCTTTAAGAAGCCTGCGATGTTAGCGCCGGCAACATAGTTGCCCTCCATGCCGTACTTCTTTGCTGCGTCGTCAAGGTTGTGGAAGATATTTACCATGATTCCCTTAAGCTTACTGTCAACTTCTTCAAAGGTCCAGCTTAAACGCTCGCTGTTCTGGCTCATTTCCAGTGCGGAGGTTGCCACGCCGCCTGCGTTTGCAGCCTTGCCCGGGCAGAACAAAACGCCGTTCTTCTGCAGGTACTCTGTTGCATCCAGTGTGGTAGGCATATTTGCGCCCTCTGCTACTGCGAAGCAGCCGTTTGCAACCAGAGCCTTTGCATCCTCAAGGTTCAACTCATTCTGTGTTGCACAAGGAAGCGCAATATCACATTTCACAGTCCATACGCCCTTGCCATCATGATACTCTGCACTGGGTCTTGCCGCTGCATACTCGGTCAGTCTTGCACGTTTTACTTCCTTTACTTCCTTTAACAGAGCGATGTCAATGCCCTCTGCATCATATACCCATCCGGTAGAATCAGAAACCGTAACAACCTTTGCACCAAGCTGCTGTGCCTTCTGTGCCGCATAGATGGCAACATTTCCGGAACCGGAAATCACAACTGTCTTGCCTGCAATATCCTTGCCGTTGCACTTTAACATTTCTTCCGTCAGGTACAGAAGACCATAGCCGGTTGCCTCTGTTCTTGCGAGGGAACCGCCGTATGTAAGTCCCTTTCCGGTCAGCACGCCTTCATACAGGCCGGTAAGACGCTTGTACTGTCCGTACATATAACCGATTTCTCTTGCGCCTGTGCCGATATCGCCTGCAGGTACGTCCGTATCCGCACCGATATGTCTGTACAGCTCATTGATGAAGCTCTGGCAGAACACCATAACCTCTCTGTCAGATTTGCCCTTCGGGTCAAAATCAGAGCCGCCCTTGCCGCCGCCGATAGGAAGTCCTGTCAGTGAATTCTTGAAAATCTGCTCAAAGCCCAAAAACTTGATGATACCTAAGTTTACAGAAGGATGCAGTCTCAAACCGCCCTTGTAAGGTCCGATTGCACTGTTAAACTGTACACGGAAACCATTGTTTACCTGTACCTGTCCCTTGTCATCCACCCAGGGAACGCGGAACAGAATCTGTCTCTCGGGCGTACATATTCTCTCCAGTAAAGCATCTTTTCTGTATGCCTCTTCATTTGCCTCAATAACCACACGCAGGGACTCCAGCACTTCCTTCACTGCCTGATGAAATTCCGGCTGTGCGGGATTCTTTGCAACTACAAGCTCAAATACCTCGTCAACATATGACATTTTTGTATCCTCCTTCAATAAAAGCTTATCAATCCACGTTTTATTATATAATAGCGGAAAAAAATTGCAAAGCACTTTATCTGAGTAAATTAGAAAAGTTTTTTTACTTTTTTTGTGCAAATTATACAAAAACGGTCAGAGATATTTTTTCAGAATATTGATATTCTTCTCCTCAAAATCCATCAGTTCCTTCGCAAGCTCTGTTGACATGGCATGCGCCTGCGGATTGTGGTTCAATACCTTGCACATCTGTGTAATCCCACGATTACTGCCCTGTATCATCAGTTCAGCCAGATGGCTTGTGCTGGTGTTAAACAGCGTGTTCATGTGCACAGCGCCCTTTAGCATCATGTCGGAAAGATGGTTGGAATGTACCGGCTCCGCCTTTGCCTCTAAGAGCTTATTCATTGCCCTGTTGCGGATATCGGAATACTTGAGCGACTGGCGTGATATCTGTCTGGCAAACTCGTCCTCATAAACCTTATCGCTTAAGGTTTCTATCGCTTTCATCCCCATCTCCGCGTTTTTCTGTATCTCCCTGTATATATTGATTTCTTCCGGTTTCATGGCGCCTCCTGTTTTATTGCTTTTTTACAGTATGACACCATTTTTGTCATTTATTCTTCTTCAAAAGGATATTTCATTCCCCACTGTGCCCGCAAAGTATCCATCAGCTTCATAATCCGCAGCGTCTCCGCATGGGGAAGCTGCGGGCATTGCTTCCAGCCCTCCCTGATTGCTTTCACACATGCCGCCACCTCATACTCATAGCCGCTTATCTGCTTCGGTGCCTTATAAAAAGCAATCTTTTCATGCTTTTCATTGTATACCGCCATACTCTCAAAATTGTTGATGTTTTCAATAACGGCATAGCCCTTCGTCCCGTATATGCCGCCCATCCGGTCGCTTACCACAGACATGGAGGCAGTAAGCACTGCCATCGCGCCGTTTTTGTAATGCAGGGTTATACTCTCCTGCCTGTCCACACCGGTGGAAAGCATATCACAGGAAGATTCCGTTTTTTCCACCTCCGCACCCAGTATCATGGACGCAAAATGAATCGGATACACGCCCAAATCCAGCAGCGCGCCGCCTGCAAGCGCCGGTTCGGTCAGCCTCTTCTTACTTTCAATGGAATAACACAAATTAGCGCTTACCATGCGGACATCCCCGATAACACCGCTGTCCAGCACTTCACGGATTGTCTTGTACATAGGCATATACCGAATCCACATCGCCTCCGTAACCAGAACGCCCTTTTCTTCCGCCAGTTTCAAAATCTCTTCTGTCTGTGCAGCGTTTGCCATAAATGCCTTTTCACACAGCACTGGTTTTTTATGGCGGATACACAGCTTCACATTTTCATAATGCTCGGAATGAGGCGTTGCAACATAAATCAAATCCACCTTTTTATCCGCAAGAAGCTCCTCGTAGGAGCCATAGCATTTTTTGAAGCCGTGCGCTGCCCCGAAGCTTTCTGCCTTTTCCAGGGTGCGCGATGCAATCGCATAGCATTTTACACCTGGCATCTTGTTTACAGTTTCCGCCATAGTGCCCGCAATATTTCCTGCTCCCAATATCCCCATGTTGATTCTCTTAAGCATAAGACCCTCCTCTGTCAAATAGAAAACCTGCCCACAGGCATCTTGTTATGATAAATGATAGCATGGGCTTTCACCCATGCTATCATACCATTTCCATAATACATTTATTTTATCACATTTATGGTTACTGCACATATTCAGACTTCACATAACCAATCTGTCCATTGTAGATGACCTTACTCCAGTCACCTTCCGTACCGACCAAATCCAGCGTCTCACCGCCTGTAGCGATTCCGAGCTTTTCTGCCGTCTCGTTTGGCGCCACGCGCACATTGACATTGGCAGTGGCAGTCACTGTACCAATGGTCTCCACGCCCGCCGCACTCTCAGCAACATTTAAGAACTCAGACTTGATATAACCTTCTCCATTCTCATAAACAATCCGACTCCAGCCATTTGCCTTCTGCTCCAAAACCTCTACCTTGGTTCCGCCGGAAACCTTGCCCAGTTTGTCTGCAGTCTCACTGTCAGAGCTTCTGACATTTACCGTCGTAGTAGCCGTTGCATAAATCGGTCCGGTCTGTACAGATGCAGGGGGCGTCTCCGGTTCACTGCCGCCATTTGCCCCTTCCGGGTCGTTGACAACACTGCTGCCATCTGCCGGAACTGCATCACCACCATTACTATCCGTAATCTGACTGGCAAGAATTCCACCTGCCGCTATCCTGACCTCCTGCTCCACCTCTGACATATAGGTGAAAAGCTCCGGTTTATTCAGACAGATATCCTTGTATTCCACCTCAATCTTGTTACACAGTTCTACGACATCATCCTGCAGAATCACTTTCCTGATGTACTCGGAAACCTCTTCAGGAACACTTTCCTTGTTGATATACAAGTTTCCTTCCTCATTGGTGCATACATAAAACGAAGTATAACCTGGAAGATAATCCTCCGGATAGTAGGACATAACCACCTGCGTATAGGCAATTACAATGTAGGAATTTTCCTCCGGCCCGGGCTTGGAGTACACCTCTACAGCCGGATAACCCTCAATATATTTGCCCAGCTCTTCAATCCGAATCCGTTCCATATCATCAAGTCCGCTCTGTATCGCTGCAATGCTATCGGCATCTCCGGCCGCCATCGCCTCAAAATACGTCATAACCAGACTGTTTACCTCAGGATAAGCATTTAATTCCAAAGGTACATCCGGCACCGTAAGCTCAGCCACCGCATTGCCATCGGACAGCGACGCGGTCTCCGGATCGGGAGCGCCCGTCGCACTGACTGTGCCCGAACCCGCCTTTAAAGCAATCGTTACCGTGATGGCAACCGCCGCAATCAACAATATCGGAAATACCAGTTTACTTCGTGCCACTATAAAGTCGCGCACCTGTAAAGCTCTTTCTTTAATTGATACCTTCACACTGTCACCTTTCCTTTAATAAACAAGGTCTGTGGTTGTTTGGTTCTACAGCCTCAGACCAGTTGTCAGAGTGATGTAAATGCAGCCGACAGGAATCGAACCTGCATTAAAGGCGTCGGAGGCCTTCGTTCTATCCGTTAGACTACGGCTGCAAATATTACAAATTTGTTACATCACTCTGACTATAATATCAC
>CAMWLB010000268.1 GCA_947174985.1 uncultured Lachnospiraceae bacterium
CCACATACGAAACCGCCATGCGGATAAGCGGGCTCTCCTCTGCCGCATATCCGATCTGTACCGGATCTCTGTCTGTAGACGCAAGTCTCATTTTCTGCGCGCAAAAAGCAATCATACCGACTAAACCTAGCAATATGACTGCTCTTCCCAACGCAGCGGGCAGCCGCAGCGCCGCCCGCTTATATTCTGTTTGAAACCAAATCCAAAATCTTTTCATGTCCTCTTAAAGAGGGGATACCCCCCACGGATTGTCCGACGAATGAATAATTTCGTAAATTTCGCTTAGAAACTCCAAAATGTCTTCCTCGCTCATTTTCAAAAAGTTTACAGCTTCGGACGGCATCTCTATCTTATCCGTAAGCGGTCCCAACGTCAGCGCACCTGAAAGTCTGCATATCTCTTCGCCATCTTCCAGAACCTTAAGCTGTCCCAGACGGAAGGTTGCACGCTTTCCTTTTTCAACGTCTTCAAAACCTCCCTTTATTTCAAAAACAAATTCCTCTATCTCGTCATGTACCTTGTAAACAGCTTCAAATTCCCGATTCTTGAGGTCCCATGTTACCTCATAGTTCATCTCCGCCATACCGGTATTGTCACCAAAAGTTATGACAAACTCGCTGCTGTATTCTGCATCTGTGAGCGCCGATTTTCCCTCCAGTTCAATATATGGTGCATCGTCCGGAGTCTTAAGTGTTATCGTGCCGGAAATTTCGTCCACCGTCCGCTCTTTGCCGGAAAATACAAAGGAAAACTCTATGCCTTCTACCTCAGAATCCTTTATTTTGATTTCCTCGGAAGTTTCTATACAGACGATACGGTCTTTCTTATCCAGATAAACCGTCAGCTTTACGTCCGCTTCTAAACGAAACGAAATATCTAAATCCCGCCCTGTGCCTGCAAGCTCCTTCTCAATCTCATCCAAAAGGTCATTTATCGCTTCTCTTTCAATTGTTACGTTTATGCCGCTGCAGCGCACGGTTTTTCCGTCTATCTTAAACTCTTTGGATTCCCCGTTTTCAATCGTAATGCTTTCAGCAAATTCTTTTAAAGTTTCTTCGAAAATCCCGTCGTCAGATTCTTCCTCATCCTCTGTCAGCTCAGGAAACAAATCTAATACATAGTCCCTTTCAATTTCTCCATACAGTCCCAGTATTTCACACCAGACGGAATCATTAAACTCCTGTCCCAAGGTAGCGGCATTAATATAATAGGTATCACGGAACAACCCGGGCATGCTAAGATAGAGTCTCTCATCATTTGCTGCCAGTTTCATCTGTACAAGACTGATGTTGTACGCGCTCACAATGAGGTCCGCATTCATAAGCTTGTTAGCATAGTCATAATTCTGTGTATAATCGAAGCCAATCGTATCTTCTCCGGGTATGGTGACATTCAGACTCAGGTCAACATTTCCTCCATCCGTCTCCAGCGTTTTGATGATTGTCGGATAATCTATATCCTCCAGTATTGCCGTTTCGCCCGCCGTCATCTCCTCTGCAAGATTCTCAAATCCTTTTGCAAGCCTTACCTGCGGACTATTGGACATAGAAGCATGCACAAATACGCCTATTCCTACGGCAATCGCAATCACTGCCACCAAAACGCCGGCAATCACTAAGCCCGTTTTCTTTTTCTTCTTTCCGCCTTCCTTCGGAGCCGGAACAGGCTGCATCGGCGCGCCATACATATAAGGGGACTGGTTCTGCACGGGCTGCTGTGCGTAGGTGTATGCCTGCTGATTCTGCACTGGCTGCTGACCGTAGGTATATGCCTGCTGATTTTGAACAGGCTGTTGGCCGTAGGTGTACGCCTGCTGTCCCTGCATGGGCTGCTGACCATAGGTGTATGCCTGCTGACCTTGCATGGGTTGCTGATTGTATGCATATGCCTGCGTGTTCTGCTGCATTTGCTCTACAGCGGGCTGCTCCTGTACCGGCTGCTGCTCATATGCTGTCGCCTGCATGGTTTGCGGCATCTGCCCTGCGGCAGGCTGCTGTCCATCTACTGCTGCCTGCTGGGTTTGTGACACCTGTTCTGCGGCAGGCTGCTGTCCTTCTACTGCTGCCGGTTGGGTTTGTGACGCCTGTTCCACAGCGGGCTGCTGCCCATCTGCCTGGTGGTTTTGCTGCTCTTGCTGCAAATTGTTATCATCCATTCTCATTCCTCCCTGCTGCGCCCTCTTCCTCAAACTACACTCAGTTTAGGATTTGCCGCAGCTTAAAACTTTTTTATGATTACCTTCAAAGTATCTGCGAAAGCAATGCATCTCTCCGCAAACCAACATCAATCTCCCGACATTGCCCTTCCTTCAACGCATACAGCTTATCACAAATATCTAATTCTGTTTCTTCATGGGTGGCAAGCAAAACCGTTCCTCCCATGCCCTTGTAGCGCTGCAGATGCTCCCTGACCTTTGCTTTTCCCGGCAGATCCAGAGCTGCTCCGGGCTCATCCAACAGCAAAACCGGCGGATTGCCTGCCAATGCGCAGCCGATACTAACCTTCTTTTTCATGCCGCCGGAAAGCTTTCCCACCTTTTGGGAACACATCTCTGCAAGCCCCAGCATATGCAGAAAACCTTCCGCAAGCTCCCGCTCCAGAACCTCGCTGTCACCATACCAGAGCAGCAGATTGTCCCTTACGCTTAACTCCGGTATCAGTGTGTTCTCCTGTGGGACATATCCCGTATAACGGATAAAAAGCTGCTCACTTCCCTTGGGCGGACGCTGCCTTTCCTGCGTAACACAGTCTGCCACCACGCCGTCAAAGGCTATCATTCCCTTATCCGCCCGCCGCAGACCTGCAAGAATATTTAACAGCGTAGATTTTCCACAGCCATTCGCACCCACAATGCCGACACACTGCCCCGCCTCTGCAGATAAGTCCACGCCCCTCAACACTTTCTTTCTGCCGTATGCCCTTTCTATTCCCGTCACGCAGATACGTTCCATTTTTAACTCCTTACTATAACAAATCATAGCATAATTCTGCGTTTTATACAATGCGTAGTTTTTATTGCGTAAATTTTTAAATTTTTTGTCTTGACAAATATATCGTCACACGATATATTAAATTCATGATATATCGGGAGGCGATATAATGAAAAATACACCACTAACGGAAGCATTGTTCTATATCCTGTTATCACTGCGGAAACCAAACCACGGATACGGTATCATCCTCGAAGTGGAGGAACTGACAAAGGGCAGGGTAATACTGGGGCCTGGGACGCTGTACGGAGCGATTCAGACGATGATGGAGAAGGGCTGGATACGCATTTACAGTGAGGAGACGGTCTCCCGAAAAAAGAAACAGTATATCATCACTGATTTAGGCACTAGTGTTTTCTTGGAGGAAAAAATGCGTTTGGAAGAATTGCTGGCAAATTCTGTGCTTTTTGAGGAGGATAATTAAAATGATTAAATTTAAAATGAGCTATAACAAGGACAAAGTGACGGAATGGCTGGGCCGAATGGCAGCGCAGGGCTGGGCAATGACGGATTATGTCCTCGGCTTTTACCGTTTTGCAAAATGTAAACCCGGAGAATACATCTATCAGGTAGACATTGCGGAAAACCTGTTCAGCGTGTCGGAGGACTATCAACAATTTATGGAAGAGATGGGGGTGGAAATTGTATGCCTCTGGGGTCCTTGGGTCTTTCTGCGAAGAAAAGCTTCAGAAGGGGACTTTGAAATGTATACGGATGTGGAATCCTCTGTCCAGCATTATACAAAAATCAAGAGAATGTTTCAGGCATTAGGAGGAATCATCGGCGCCTGTCTGCTTTTGGGAATCTATGGCGCAGCATCGCAGAAACGCGCCATTCTCTGGGGAATTGTGGTGACAGCTCTAATTCTTATGCTGTTGTTTTTGAGGGCGATTGCGCATCTGGGAGGAATACTGACGGAGCTGAACAGCAAGCTTGGAAGGAGAACTTCCGAACCGGGCGGGATGTCCTCTGTGTTTGTTTCGGTAATGCGTGCAGCGGGCGTCGGTATAAGTATGTTTTTCGCCTTCTTTCTGTATTCCCTGCTGCATGAAGCTGGCCATTGTATTCCCGTTTGGATTTTCGGCGGAACCGTCACGGGATTTTATCCTGCTGACTGGCTCCCCCATATGACATATGAAGGAATTACCGACAGTTTACCTCTCGGACTGGTTGATATTGCAGGCTCGGTGCTGCCGCTTATGGCAGTAGTGGCAATTCTCCTGTTTTACAAAAGTTCGAAAAGGCATCCCTGGCTTAATATTTATTTGGGCTTCCTATCAGGCGTTTTTATATTTTCGCTAACAACATGGATTCTGGAACCCATAATTGGCGGGCAGCAAAATTCGGATATTTCTCATTTTATAAATCATACCGGATTACATCCGGCTGTGGTAGTGCTGTGCGCAATCATTGTTTTCGTACTGATGTGTCTTCTGTTCGTCCAAAAAATGCCGGAATTATTTGGCGGAATTGTAAATAAAAAATTTATCATTTCAATTGCCGCCGTAGCGATAACGACAGGCGCTGTTATGACAACGCTCTGGCAACTCTTTGAAGCAGATAAACTTACGGCGGAAGGCAATGTCCAGTATACGGTGGAAAGCAGCCAAAACTCCATGTTACAGGAAGAGTTCTCCATAG
>CAMWLB010000269.1 GCA_947174985.1 uncultured Lachnospiraceae bacterium
TCAGTCGGATAAGAAGCAATCTGTATCAGGGCTGCACCTTCTTCATAACTCACCTCTGCTGCTGCCCCGTCGCCGGCCTCTACTACCACTGCGCCCTCCTCAGAAGAGGAAAAATCATTTGTAAATACAGGAACCTGGGTTTCTTCACCTGAAATCTCATAAATTTCAATTTTATCAATCGTCACCGTAAAGTTCTCAGGTGTGGTATTGGAAGGATTGTTCGGGTCAGGTGTAATCTTTCCCAAATTAATCATGATTTCAGCACTGCCCTCTCCGTTCGAGGTAAACTGTAAATCTACCGGAGAAACCTCCTGTCCGATTTCTGCATTAAACACACCTCCGAAGGTGCTCCACTCCTCTACACTTTCATCTCTCGCAATGATATGGGCATATGTATCCGCCGTGGATTTTATCCAGACTCTTACCCTGTAATCAGCGGCCTTAAGCTCCACACCCTGTTTTACAAGCTGAATGTCGCCATCCCCATTTCCCGGAGAGGTAATGTCAAACACATATGCTCCCTGTTTCAGTTCTCCGCTGGCATCTACACCCTCGGCAATCCTCGCGGTCCATCCTCTGTCATCGACCGTCTGAGACGCAGCAAAATCAAATTCCTTATAAACAACTGCTTCACCGGTCTGTTTTGCAACCGTCAAAGTGGCATAGGCCTCCGTCGTAAGCCCGCCCTTGTCTGTAACAGAATAGATAAGCTCATAATTGCCCGGCTTATCCGGCACAGCAACACCGTTTTGGAACGTCAGCTCCGGCATTGATTCAATAACAATCTTGGCGGTAATATCGCCGTCCTCCGCATCAGAAGCAGACACACCTTCAAGCGCACGGAACTCAGAACCCGCCTCTATCATTTTGTCAGCGACGCCGCTAATCTCCGGCTTCGTATTTTCACCTTTGCTGCCGCATGCCGTGGCTGAAAAAATCATTGCCGCACACAGCAGACCTGTCAAACCTTTACTAAATTTCTTCATGATTACACCATGCCTCTCCATTTTTTATTTTAATCGTCTTTATTCGCTTTCCATCAGTCTGTCATAGGCTGCCTGGTAAACTTTCTGCACTTCAAAAAGTTTTGTCTTTTCGTCCAGTTCCTTCTGGAAGGTACTCCACTCGCTGTCCGACACGCCGCCCTTCATAAGCCAGTTAATCAGATTTGTTCTGATATAATCGTTGATATGGGAGTCATAAGTGTCTAAGACATTTAATTCCTCCATGGTGAACTGCAGATTCACCATACAAGGCTTCACGTTCTCAGGAACAAAAGGAGTTACATAAGCCTGTAATCTTTCCAGCCTGAGTTGCGCTCTGGGCTCCATATTCACCACATGTTCCCACGCATAGTCTGAAAGATAGATAATACCAAACGGGGCATTTTGCAGACGGAGTTCATCTGCCGTCATCTCTCCGGAAATTTCCTTCTGCACCAGCATTCCGTTCTCATCCCGCTCCTCCTCGTAAACAATCCCAATCGGACCGTAGTTGATTTGGGCAGAAATCTCCGGGTCATAATAGCGGTCAAGATAAGCCAGAAGCACTTCTACATTTTCGCAATCCTGAAAAATAACCACTTCACCGATTCCCACCTCCGGATTGTTGGATACACAGACTGTCTGGCTGCCGTCCGGTCCGATCAGAGGACTACATACAATATAATTTTCAGGGTTGGAAACCACTGTTTCACTCTCCCACCAGTAAAATGCTCCGTAAGTCTCCAGTCCCTTGCCATTTGCCAGGAAATTATCCTGAGACTGTTCAAAGGAAATCTTGTCAATCAGCCCTGCCGTCACCCAGTTTGCAATAAAGTTCGTGGCATCCTTAAATCTGTCATCCGTCACGGTATAAGTGACTCTTCCATCGATAACCACCCTGTGCTCCAGATTATCATTCAGACCAAACATTCCATACAGGTCGCACTGATTACCCTGCCAGTTATTGTAGACAAAACTGAGCGGACGCTCGTCACTGGCATTTCCATTGCCATTCATGTCATTATCCCTGAAATATATCAGCAGTTCTTCCATCTGATCTGACGTCAGGGTGATTCCGTCTTTTAAATCAGCAACTGTAATTCCATTTACAGCACCGGCTTCAATCGCCTGCTGTGCCCAGACTTTATTCAAAAACAGCATATTAGGATTTTGCAGCAGACCCATTTCTTCAATACGGGGAAGTGAATAAATCTTTCCATCCTCCACATTGGTCAACTGGTACTTGATATCCGGTCTTTCCTCCAGAATTTTTGCAAAATTCGGCATATACTCAAGATAGTCACTGATGGGCAGCAGGACATTTCTCCTGGCATACTTGATAATTTCACCATTACTCATACCTGCATGGTAGATAGCGTCCGGACGATTGTCAGCGTTTCCGAAAATCAGATTCTTCTGCTGAGAATAAACGGACTCCGACACGTTCTCCCAGTTTACCGTAACATTCGTACTCTCAAACAAATCCCACATGATCTTCATATCGTTGTAATCAAGCGCAGAAGCATTCTTGGAAGAATAGATAGTAAAGGAAATTTCCTCCGCTCCTCTATCATTCAATATAGGTAATGAAGGATCCGTCCACTGAAATCCATATTCAGAAACCAGACTGTCAACGCCAACTCCCTCCTTCTTTGAGGTAGTTTTGCCACCACATGCCGTCAGTGACATGGCAAGCGCACAAAGGGCAATAACAGACAACTTCTTTTTCATACAAATTTACCTCCTTACATGTATTATTTTACATTTGGTATTTCTTTCAGGCCGATGATTTCTCATGCCTCTTTTTTACTCTTTCAGAGAACCAATCATCACGCCCTGTGCAAAATATTTTTGAACAAAAGGATACAGCATAATAACCGGCAGGCTGGATACAATAACCGAAACATACTTTAACTGGTTTGCCAGTCTGTATTGTTCCAATATTGTCTCGCCGCTTCCGCCAACCGTACTCTCGGAAGCAATCAGAATTTCCTTCAGAACAAGCTGCAGCGGATACAGGGTTTCATCCTGAAGAAAAATCATGGCGTTAAAATAACTGTTCCACTGACTCACTGCATAGTACAACGCCATAACCGCTACGGTTGCTTTTGCAAGCGGAACCACCACTACAAAAAACGTCTTGAAATGTCCCGCGCCATCAATTGTGGCAGCTTCAATCAAGCCATTCGGAATGTTCGCTTCAAAAAAAGTCTTTGTCATAAACAGATTCCACACTGACAGGATGGACGGCAGGATAATTGCCCACATGGAATTGACAAGGTGAAGGCCGCTCATCACATTGTAAAACGGAATCAGTCCGCCGCCGAAAAACATCGGGATAATAAAATAAATCATAAATAACTTTTTAGCGGGCAAAGTCTTTCTGCTCAGCGCCCAGCCTGCAGGAATCGTCACAGCCAGAGCCAGCACCACCGTGATTACCGTATAAATAATGGTGTTGAGATATCCTCGCCACACATCTGCTCTCTCTATAATCTTCTGGTAGCCTGACAGCGTAATTTCCACAGGATACAAGACAACCTTTCCTGCAAGTACCGCATCCGGATTAGAAAAGGATGCTATGATAATGAAATATAAGGGATATAGTACGATCAGCGCCACCGCACCGAGCAGAATCGCATTTATGGCATGAAATATCTTATCCCCTGTTTTTCTCCTATGTATCGTTCTTCTTTTATTTATTTTCTTATTCTCTAACGCCTTTGCAGTCATTGACATAGTTCTTTCCTCCTTACCAAAGAGAATTTTCGGAGAACTTCTTTGAAGCCGTGTTTGCCACAATCAGAAGAACCACATTAATCACCGAGTTAAATAATCCGATTGCCGTCGCATAAGCCTGATCGGGAATCCCTGTAAGACCCTTCTTATATACATAGGTGGCAATCAACTCGCTGACTCCCAGATTACCGTCCGTCTGCATCAAGAGCGCCTTCTCATATCCAACACCCATTAATCCGCCGATTGACATAATCAGCATAACGCTCACCATGGGCATAATTGCAGGAAAGTCAACATAAAATACCCTCTGCAGGCGGGAAGCCCCGTCAATCACTGCCGCTTCATGCTGTTGGGGATCCACATTGGACAATGCCGCTATGTAAATAATGGCACTCCAGCCAAAATCCTGCCAATTGCTTGACAGAATGTAGAGGGGACGAAATGCCGAACTTTCCAAAAAGTAAGAATATCTTTCCCCTCCAAGGCTTGCAACAACATTGTTCACAAGACCATAACGTCCGAAAAACAAAGTCAGCATACCTACCAAAACAACCAGTGAGATAAAATGAGGTGCCGTAAAAATCGTCTGCAGCACCTTTCCCGCTCTTTTGTTTCTGAGTGCATTCAACATCAATGCAATTAATATTGGCAGTGGAAAGCCAATGATAAAGCCGGCAATGCACAAAAGAAAAGTATTTTTCATTGTCGTAAAACATCTGAGTGATGAGATAATCCGCTCCGTTATCGACTTTCATTTTAAGGAAATGAATGTCCGACTCCATATTGGGTGCTTCTTCATGCTTTTCGGGATAACAGGCCATCCCATAGGAA
>CAMWLB010000270.1 GCA_947174985.1 uncultured Lachnospiraceae bacterium
ATTCCTCTCACTACCTTGATAAAGGAATCGTTTGTCGCTGTCAATTTGTGGTGAATGTCCGGCACCGCACTGTCCATGCTAATCTGCAGTGCCCGTACTCCCAATGCCTGAAACCTTTCGACAGCCTCCCCGTCTATCAGACTTCCGTTGGTACAGATATACGGCATAATATCCTGATGTGCAAGTTCCTGCAAAATATCATAGAATCCCCTGTAGAGCATAGGTTCTCCACCCGTCAGCGTGCACTTCAAAACACCCATTGCTCCCGCCTGCCTGATACATTGAAGCCATGTTTCTGCCTCTATTTCCGTATATTTATCCTGTCCCGAGGCATTGAAGCAGTATATGCACCGAAAATTGCATACATTTGTCAGGGATAAAAGCAATTCGCATGGCGTATCACACCTTTCCTGCTTTGCAAGAGCGCCTTCCTTTGTATGGTATAAAAAATCAGACGGCGCATATCTGTGCGCTTTCCGCTCCGGCTTTTCCAGCCAGTCAACACAGGCTTCTAATTCTTTAAGTACCTTATATACAATCGCCCTTACAACCTCCGGTTCCATCCCATAAGTCCGCTCCATCAGATAACAAATCTGCTCCGGATTCCACTCCCCCGTGCAATTTGCCAAAAGAAACGCCTCCAGCGGCGCAATTGCCCTGTTACAATCCGTAATCAGTTCTATGACCCAGCAGAAATTGGGGAACTTCTTGATACGAACCGTATCCTTCAGCACAGGATATTTCTTTTTGTTATGTTCCATATCATCCCTCCTTCCTATTCCCCGTCAAATATATTGTCCGCACCAAAAAACCGAAAGCAGCGCGGGTCCATCGACCATGGATTCCCCGTCTGCATGTGGGAAAAGACAAAGCAGCCCGTCTGGCAGCGCTCCAGATATTCACACTCTGCGCAGGCCGCATCCAAAGCCCTGTGTTCCGGACAGGTAATGCGGTCCGGTTTATAAGAGTTCCATATCTCCTCCAGACTGTTTTCCTGAATCCTTCCCAGAACAAATTCATCAAGCCCTCCCAGCGCTTCACAAAAAGTAATCCTGCCATCCGAAAGAATTGTCAGGCTGTCCTTTATGCCGCCGCATTTTGCAATATCCTGCGGGCCCGACCATCTGCCGCACACAGCGGGAATCTCACTGATACGCATCCCACCATACATTTTGCGCCCTGCCTCTGCTGTTCTCTGCACTTTTTTAAGTGCATCCTCTACCAGAAGCAGACTTCTGCCGCCCCTGCTGTTTTCCGTCAGGACATATGGCGCCAAATGCACAAAATCCACTCCCTCTGCCGCACAAAAGGCAAGCAGTCCCTCCACTTCGTTTTCATTATTCGGCGTCAGCACCATTTTTACCCTGATATAAAATCCATACTGCTTTAACAGCCTGACCGCCCGCTTTACCTTCTCCAAATCCTGCCTGCTCTCGGTAATTTTGTCATATACCGTTTCTGTCACGGCAGGCAGGCTTACATGTATGTATTCCGCGTCGGCACGCCGCAGCACTCTCACCATGTCCTCGTCAAGAAGGGTTCCGTTGGTAGAAATTTTAGTATAAATTCCTTTTTCACTGCAAAAAGCTATCAGTCTCAAAAAATCCTTATACAGAAATGGTTCTCCGCCCGTAAACGTAATTTCCTGTACTCCTATGGCATACGCCTGCTCAATCACACGAATCCATTCCTCTGCTTTTACTTCCTGTTTTCTGCTGCTGTCGCTGCTGTTAAAGCAATAATCACATTTGTGGTTACAATACTGTGTCAGGGCGATTGTCAGCCTGTATGGGTATGTATCCCTGAGCGGAGAATATTCCCAGAGCGCACTTGTCTTCAGACGAGCCAAATCAAAGATATTTCTTTCCTTTTGTGCGCTTCTGTAAAATGCAACCTCTCCCGCATATTTGTTTAAAGTCTCTTGTACCTGTTCTTCTGCCTCTTTTGTGGATACTTCAAAAATCCCCCTGTAAATTTCCAGAGTTTCTTCTAATGTCCTGACGCCATTGCAAAGCAGCAGAAACATAAATTTCTTCTTATCCTCCAAAACCGAATCCCCTGTTCTGCAATTGCTGACAATGTAACGTCCTTTGCTTACACGGACATTGATATGTTTTTTTAACAAAGGATACTGTAAGCGCCGGTTATCCCAATCAAAACCTTCCCTCATACGCCCTCCTGTCTAATCGATAAACTGATTGTTTTTGTAGTCAGCACGCCAGCATTTCGGGTCCGGCCCGTAAAGCCTCTTTGTCACAAACAGCTTGGCAGCATAGCATCCGCTTCCGCACTCGGAAAGGTGCTCACAGCTTCTGCATGGTTCATCATACTGTTCCTTGGGCGGCATGATGATTTCCTCGATTCTCTTTGACTTCCACATCTCACCAATTGACATATCCCTAAAATTACCCACGCTCATTTCCGGGATATTTTCCAGCTTTTCACATACGGCATATTCCCCGTCAGACATGATGACAAAGGATTGGATAAAAGCGCCGCACATCACGATGTCCTCTTTGCATCTCCAGTTGCGTGAGCCGGAAATCAGATTGATGTTCATATCCTTGATTTCCTCCTTCTTCCGCCTCACAATCTCTTTAAGCTTCTCGTTTTGCGCGCTGCTCAGGAAAAAATAATTGCCCCCGCGTCCACTGTAGCTTAAGTCATACCTGTCCAGTACCAGGTTCGACACGCCGAGACTGTGGCACAATGTAATCAAATCCGCCGTACTGTTCAGATTCTGCGGCAGAATAACAGCCTTTACATAAACCTTGATTCCCAGCTCCACCAGTCTCTCTATGGCATGTGTAATCGTGGGAAATGTATGCGCAGAACAGGTCATCCTATCGTGCTCGGACGGTGATGCAGAGTCCAGGCTGAGCTGCACCACAGGTATCTTTAAGGCATGCAGTTTCAAAATTGCCTCTTCCTCTAAAAGACTCCCATTGGTACATATGTACGGCAGAATATCATTTTTTACCAACGCTTCCAGAATCTCAAAAAATCCGGGATGCAGAAGCGGTTCTCCACCCGTCAGGGTACATTTCACGACGCCCAGCGCTTTCATCTGTCTGACCGCCTCCAGCCATTGTCCGGTACTAAGCTCAGTACTCTTTTTTGTGCCGGAGCTGTTGTAGCAGTAGATACATCTGAAGTTACAACTCTTTGTAAGCGCGAGCACGGCCTCTGCCGGCGTCTCAAACCTGCCTCTTTTATTGCTTTCCTGCATGCGTGCGCGGTATAAAAAATATTCCGGCATATACCGCCGTTTCTGCCTGTATGGCGTTTCACTAAAATCAATGCATGTCGCCAGCCTTTTTAGGGTATCATGTACCCGCTTCTTCGCTGCTTTTTTGTCTGTCTGAAAGGTTTCCCCGTATATACGCTCTATTTCCGGCAGTTTATACTGTCCATTGCAAAGTGACAGGATAAAACATTCGCCCGGAGAAGCGATGATTCCGCTGTCGCTCATCAGTTCTGCAATCCAGCAAAATGATTCCATCTTTTTGATTCGTACCGTGTCCCTGAGAACCGGATAAACTTTTTGTTTCATAAACACTCCTTTGCCTATATTTTGTGTGCTGCATTCTATAATAAACATGCGGGCTAACGGTTACATACGGTTACTTAGAATGCAAATGACGTAACTGTACAGCCGCCCTTGCACTTATTTGGTGTCGCATCAGGTACGCAGACGGAAGAAACCGCCACACAGGTTCCACAGCAATAGCCGTTAAACGCCAGTGCTTCCTGCATTGCTTTATTCTGCTCCTCTTCGGTACTGCCCTGCGCTTTTTCCAAGCCGTTCAGTACCGCCTTATATCCTTGAATCAACTGGTTAATATCTTTGTTCTCTGCCATAGTCACATCTCTCCTTGTCTCTGTTAAATTTGTGAAAACGAAAACCCTTAAACCCGCATGTTTATGTCGTTCGCTCTTATGTCTGTCATTTTATAACATGCGGCTTTTTTACAGCGGAAATAACTTTTTACATTTTTTGTGCAGAAGAGAAACAAAAAAGGCTGCGCACAGATTCTATGCACAGCCCTTTCATAAGCTTTTATCTTTTCATTTCTCTCTCTTTATTTATTTCTTTTCCCAAAAAAATTATCGATATTTTTCTTGATATCTCCGTCAGACATTTTCTTTAAGAGATAACCTTCCGGCCTCAGTGCCATCACCTTCCGGACGCTCTCTAAATCGTCCTTGGCGGTCAGAAAAATAACCGGAATGTCCGCGATAGCCTTATCCGAACGAATCATTTCCAAAGCCTGCCTTCCGTCGCATACGGGCATCTCGTAATCCAGTAAAATCAAGTCCGGCCGGCTCACCGCGATCTCCCGGATGGCAGAGATGCTGGAATCTGCCTCTACCAAATCATAATCTTCCGACAGCAGCTTCACAATCCTGCCCCGCATAAACTCTGAGTCGTCTACCAAAAGAATTTTCTTCTTGTTTTCTTTAGAGAGATAGTCATTTACCGCAGTCATGACATGATTGGGGTCAATCACAGTTGCGGTTGCAAATGTACCGCGGA
>CAMWLB010000271.1 GCA_947174985.1 uncultured Lachnospiraceae bacterium
CTGCTCAACTGGAATACGACAATGCCGGAAATACCATACTCCGTAAACTGCAGTTCACCGCGCTCTTTTGCAACAGGTCTTCTGTTTTCCACAAGCGTAAGCCTTGCTTCCGTGCGCACGCCGGCACATGCCCTCAGGTAAGTCTCGCCGCAATGAAGCTGCACAAGGGCGGGGACTACCGGTGTCAGCGTATGTCCCGCCAAAGCAGCAAGCCGGTATCCGTCGCCATTTGAACCGGTTTTTGGCGCTGCCTTTCCTCCACAGGCGATGATTACCCTGTCATATACCTGCCTTTCGTTTTGCGTATCCACCCTGATTCTGCCGTCCTTTTCTCTTGCTATATGTAAAACAGGACAGCCGGACCGCACCGCCACCCTTTCCTTTTTCAACAAAAGCCGCAAAGTATCCAGTACGGTGGAGGCCTGTCCTGAGGCCGGATAGAGATAGCCGTTTTTGTCTTTTACCATCATGCCTGCCTCTTCAAAAAAAGCAATTGCAGCTTCGGTATCAAATTCGGAAAGAATCTGCCATGCCCGTTCCCTGTCCTCGCCATGGTAACACTCTATGCGCAAATCCCTGTTGGAAAAATTGCATTTGCCGTTGCCTGTGGCAAGCAGCTTTTTTCCTACTCTGTCATTTTTTTCATAAAGAAAAACCGCCGCGCCCTCTCTTGCGACGGTAATCGCAGCCATCATGCCGGCTGCGCCGCCGCCAATCACTGCAATTCTTACTTTCTTTTCCATAGCCTTAGTCCTTCCTATTTGTCCGCGCTAACTGGAATAGGTCTCCAGAAACTGATACAGTTCTGCCTCATCCTCTATAAACATGCCTTTGACCACCTGTGTCTGAACCGCTTCCGGCAGCGTCAGCGCTGAAATGCTTGTGTACATATAAATGGTTTCCCCATCGTCACAGTATACGACGATATTGTTGTCCGCCACCTTTAAATAAAAGCTCTTTGTCGGTTCCACATAAGCATAATTCATGCGGACTACCACACGGCTTGCAGAAAAGGAGCGCACCTCCAGCCCGACAAAACCCCGCTCCTGCTCCGAAAGAGGCGGCGTTGCGGCATAGAGCTCCATGGCTGTCACAAAAGCGTCCCGATCCATTCCCAGATATTTTGGCGGTATATTCCACACAGTTTCCACCAGCGTATCCCGCCTGGTGTCATACTCCTCTACAATATACTCTGTGTCCGCATTAATCACTTCTTTTTTTTGTGCTGCTGCTTCTACACTCTCTGCCGGCGGCTCCTCTTCCTTTGGTGCAGCCGTCGCTTCCGCCTGCTGCATGGGAACGGGAACCTCTATATACTGTACCTGTCTCGGATAAAAATAATTGTTCAGCAAAATGCCGATATATATGCCGGTTCCAAACAGAATACAGGGATAAATAAAAAATAAACTGACACCCTTTAAAAATTTCATAGTAACCTCCAAGGCAGCGAACTTTTTTCCTGCTCTTATCAGTATCAGCCTATCTTTTATTTTTATTCAATTTTTACAAAAGATGCAGCAAAATCCCTATTTTTTGTAAAACACTGCCGCCCGGCAGCACATCCAAATCCTCTTCCCTGATACAGCGCAGTACAAAGAGAAGAATCAGATAAACCACCCCGCCTAAAAGAATGCAGAACAATGTTGACAGCGCATCTCCGACTGCAGGTGCAATCACTTTATTCAGCAGGAAAATACAGATTCCGCTCACAAAAGCCGCAGCAGCCGGCAGTACAAGCAAAGGCAGCCATTTCGGACTGCAGCGGAGAGCTTGCAGCAGAAAGAAACCGTTTAAAAGGCAGTTTACCGCCGTAAATACCAGCATGGCATATACCAGCGCCAGAATATTACCCTCTAAAGCCTGCAGACCTATATTTGCCGCCAGCAAAAAGAGAATAAAGGAAACCAGTGTGTTTAACAGCACCGTTTTCATTCTTCCGATTCCTGTCAAAACATCTGCGAAATAAATACCCATGGGCAAAAACAAAACCACCGCAAAACCACTTCGCAGATAGCCGACAGCCTGCTCACCCGCGTTTTTACCGAAAAACAACTGCTGCATACCGGGCGCAAGTACAAGCAAAAACATAGCAAAGCAGGCTGACAGCAAAAATAACGCCTGCATACCGCCTGCCAGATAACTTCTTGCATTTTTGGACTCCTCTTTTCGGACAGAATAGAAAATTCTATTTTCAACTCCGGCAACGGCAAAAAGCGCCAGCACGGAGAACAATCCGACAAGCGTCAGATACCTGCCATAGTATGCGCCGTAAGCCGAAAATGCCGCTAAATCGCCCTGCGCCTTATTTTGATAAAATACAAGTCCTGCCATAACCGGAAGCCTGAAGAAAAACAGGATGCCACTCATGGGAAGCAGAGAAATCAGCAGAATCCGCAGCACTTCTAAACCATCCTCCGTCAGACGCATGCCATCCCTGTTTCTTCTCCGCGCCCTTCTTTCCGCACTGATATAGATCGCAAACAAAAAGCAGAAAGAAAGCAGCAGTGCACAAGGAAAACCGATGGCTGCGCCGCTCGCGCCGTACATACCGGCAAATTTTTCATTGTGCAAAAGCGCAGTTACTTTTTCGCCATAATCATGCATCATGTGGGCAAACAAAAACGAAAAAGACAGACAGAATATCTGCCTGATAATACCGAATATCATGGAAGGCATAGCCGTTCCCATTCCCTGAAAATAGCCTTGCAACATAGCGCATAGCGACTGCAGGAAAAAAGCAGCGGCAAGTATTTTGAGAGTAAGCGCCGCTTCCGGCAGCTTACACAGACGCATCAGGGAGTCCGCCGACAAAAGCAGAAAAAGACTTCCCACTATGCCAATCACCAGACAGTATAACAGTGCCGCTTTGGTCACCTTGCCCGCGTTCTTATACTGGCCCTTCATCATACGGCTCCGAATCAGCCGGGCCATACAGTCAGGTATTCCGGTAGTAAAAAGCATCTGCAGCAATATATATACTTCCAAGGCCGCGGCAAAATATGCCATTCCCAAGTCCCCAATCAGCCTTATTAGCATAATCGCAACAACAAATCCCAAAATTTTGCCCAGAATCTCAAACTGCTTCTTTCTGATTTCCATTTGATTCATACTTACTCCCATCCTGCTTTGTACCTGCAGACCGGCTTGTCTACAGACAAATCCGGCTCAGTTCTTTCGTGTAATGCCAAGTGACGTTAAAACTGCCTCCTGTTTTTCTTCCATTACTGCTGCTTCTGCCTGTTCCATATGGTCATACCCGCACAGATGCAGCATACTGTGCGCAACCAGAAACGAAAATTCCCTCATTTCAGAGTGATTGTACGCTGCCGCCTGCTCCTTTACCTTGTCCACTGATATGATAATATCGCCCAGAAGCAGTTCTCCGCTCTCAGGGTCAAAATAATCTGCCTCATGTTCCATAAGCCCCGAAAAATCTGACGGCTTTTCATAGTCCACATTAGGAAAGGACAACACGTCCGTTTCCTTGTCAATCTGCCGAAACTGCGCATTGTATGCCCGGATTCCCTCATTGTCCGTAAGCAGAAGATTGATCTGCGCCTCGTAGGGACATGCTTCCATGCGCAGCACAGCTGCAATTACTTTGTCTGCTGTTTCTTTTATATCAAAGGAAATTTTCGCTTCCGTTTCATTCTCAACGTAAGAAGTCATAATATAGCTTCCCCTCCTTAAAAATGGTTTTCATCCGGTTCAGTTCCTCCATAGTTATGCTGCACTCCTTCAGCACACCTGACTCCATCTTCCGTTTAAAAATCGTCTCGATAATCTTATCGTAATCCGGCTTCTCATCCTTTTTTACCTGCAAAATAGAGTTTATCACAGCATCCGACATCAGAAGCACCACTGTTTCCTTCTGCCTTATGGGGACTGTTTTATCCAGAAATTCATGTAATATACGCACTGCTTCCGGCGGGAAGGCATGCTCAGCAGCAATCCCCGACACTGTTTCCCATGTATTTTCCCCTCTCAGAATCCCGATACGGCGATAATAGCCGCCTGTTTTTGTCGCATTGACATCAAGGGAAAGCGTCTGGGAAATTCTTTCACAAAAATGCGCCGTGTGTACCGCCTGATAGTATTCTTTCTTCGAGTTTTCCTTTAGTTCTACCAAAAGCGTATATTCCTGATCATTAATTTCCAGATATTTATTCCTGTGCTTATAAATCACAAGGGCGGAAAAAACTCTGAGTATAATCAGAAGCAGCACAAGACAGGCAATCACATTGATAAGCGGAATCAAAAACAACTCAGGCTTTAAGGTTTCATTGGCGTAAAGCACCACACATGCCGTTTCCCCCGTCAAAAGAAACATAAGGGAAACGGCTACCGGTATCCCGATTTTATAGGCTTCATTTAACCCTTTGAAAAAACTTGCGCCGGCAAAACCACAGACAAAATACAGAACGAAAATCTCCGCGCCATTCCCTGAGAGGAGTATGGAAACGGCAAGCAAAATGGTTCCTGCGCAAATACCGATTTGCAGATTGGAAAAAAGCGTGAGAAACACA
>CAMWLB010000272.1 GCA_947174985.1 uncultured Lachnospiraceae bacterium
GGCTTATCCCGCATAATATGGAAGCCCTGCATGAGATTCTCCAAAGAAAATTTGTGAGAAATAATCTTCCCCGGCATAATTCTGTTTGCAGCAAGCCTTTCCAAAACATAGTTCCAGTCGTCCTCTGCATCATGCGTAAAAGACGAATTCCATGTTCCCGTCAGCGTCATCTGGTTTCTGAGAATTTTCCAATAAGTTTCCCGTTCCAGCATTATGTCAGATTCCGGATTTCCCACAAGACAGATTCTGCCGCCAGGCGCAGTCGTATTCACCGCCTGCACCACTGTTTCTTTCTTTCCCACACATTCAAAAAACACGTCGGCACCCGCTCCACCCGTTTTTTCCTTCAGCCATTCGTCCGCTCTTACAACACGGTTGTCGCAGTACGCTTCCTCCAAAACTCCAAATTCCTGTGCCCAGCGCTTATGCCTGTCCTTATTTCCGACTGCCAGAATATTTTTGATGCCTGCTTCCCGAAGGAACATAAGCAGCAGAAGCCCTATAGTGCCAAGACCGCAAACCACAACCACATCTGTTGGTGACGGATTGATTCTTCTCATGGCGTGAACAGATACCGCCATTGGTTCCAGCATGGCAGCCTCCTCAAAAGAAACGCTTTCGGGAAGCTCTATCAAATTACCTTCCGGCACAGCAACATACTCTGCAAACGCACCATTTCTACGAGACCCCAGATAACTGTAATGCCTGCACATTTCATACTGCTTGTTTTGACAAGGAATGCAGGTTTTACACGGAATCAGCGGAAATACGCCAACCCGTTTCCCGAGCCATTTGTCATCCACATTGCCGCCTGTTGCAATCACTACACCGGAAAATTCATGTCCCGGTATCAAGGGGTAAGAATAAGTGCCGGTATAGTATACTCTCGGAATGTCAGAACCACAAACGCCCACCGCTTTTACCTCTACCAGCACTTCGCCAGACTTGGGCCGCGGCTCTTCTACCGTTTCCAACCGAAAGTCATTGAGATTATGTAATACCATTGCCTTCATCTGATTCTCCCTTTACGCCATGTCATTTTTCCCGATTTTTTGTCGAAATCTTTCCAAATCTGTTTTAGTCGTAATTTTAAAATTGTCTTCATCTCCCAAAATCATGGCAATGTCCATTCCGGCCATGACTGCCGGCTCCGTAGAACCGTTGATTTTTAAAATCTCATCCGGCAAAAGACCTACATTGGCTTCATAATATTCCCCTAACCGAAACACTTCCGGCGCCTGTCCTGCAAAAATCCGGCTGCGTTCAAGCAGAGAAGCAATGGACTTCCCATCCTTGCTGTAATATACGGTATCCCTCACCGGTAAAACCGGAATCACACCGTCATGTCCCGAAAGTGCATCGAAACAATCCGCAATCAACTTTTCGGACAGAAGCGGTCTTGCCGCATCGTGAATCAACACATAATCAGAAACTTCCGCCTGCCGTCGTATATCTTCGAGTCCATGCAGAATAGAAAGCTGTCTGTTCTCTCCCGGTTTGGAAAATCCTCTAAATTTCTTCTTTATATCATACTTTTTTAACCACTCTGTCAGTTGTGTATGCCACGTCGGATTCGCTACAATCCAAAACGCATCAATTTGATTATGCGATGACAGCCGTTCTATACAATAGGAAATAACCGGCCTTCCACCAACTTCAATATATTGTTTGGGAACCTCTGTTTTTAACCTATTCCCCACTCCTCCGGATAATAACAATGCAATATTCATAGAAGGCTCTCCTCCTGCCTGCCCATCTGTTTTGCATGCACCCTCTTTACTTTCAGGCAAATGAATAGCGTTAGGGCTGCCATACTATAGACAATTAGTACGACAGCCCTTAGTCATTCTTTGTATTATTGTTTACTATCCAAAAACTGCGGCGGTACCGTATCGGCATTGCTCATGCTCTTGTAATAGTCATAGGCCACCTTGGAAGCCTGTCTTCCCTGACGAAGCTGGTTACGCTCTTTTGCAAAATAGGCTTCGATTAATGCCTTGTTGCGTGCCTCCTGTGCCTGAACAGATACGCCTTTTTCCGTCACCTGCTGTATAAGCTGTTTCAGTGTCTGAATCTGCTTTGTATACTTTTCTCTATTGCCATCAAGTTCTTTCGCTACGCTGGAATAAAGTGTCTCAAAGCCTTCATCCAGCTTGGAAATCTGTTCAATCAGCTTTCCTTTTTCCTCTACAGCCGCATCGAATTCATCCAACTCGACAGAATCGCTCTGAAAAACCTGTTTCTGCTTTTCATTATAAGCCTGAATCTCATCCAGCACCTGTAACTTCTTGCGAAGGGACTCCTCCAATATCTTGAGATAATTATCCATTCAGGTTTCCTTTCTCACGGTTGATACGCATGACTTCCTTCCATGTATCCCGCACAGAACGGAGATGCGTACATACCTCAGCCATAATTTCCTTGTCTTTCTTGGTATTTGCCTCCAACAGTCTCCTTGCCAAATACTCATACACTCTGTCAAAGTCCTTCGCCACCGGATACGACATATCCAGTGTCATGCGCAGATGATCAACGATTCTTTGTATCTTCACAATATTGTTATGGGCTTTCTGAATATCCTTTTCTTCAATCGCAGCAATCGCAATATTGCCAAATTTAATCGCACCGTCATATAGCATCAGCACCAATTCTGCCGGTGAAGCGGTCAGAATCTTACTGTTGTTATACTGTGTATAAGCATTGGAAAATGGCATTGTATCAACCTCCTAACAGACTGGTAACTGCACTCGCATTCTGCTGCATCTTAGCAAGGGCAGTTTCCATGGCACTAAACTTAGCATACCATTTGTCCTCGTAATCTGCAAGCTTTTTCTCCAAGTCCGAAATCTTAGATGTATAATCATCGTAATCAGATTTCATCTTCTTGTCGTCATAGAAGTTGCCATAAGTTCTGTACCCGTCCACGGACTTGGATAATTCACTCATCTTGTCGTACATGTTCTTTGACAACTGTGTAAAGAAGGAAATCACGGTATCCGGATCACTTGCTATCATGCTCTTTAATTTGTCCGTATTGCCGGAGGTGCTTGCATCGTCCGGATCGCCGTCGATGTGATAAGCATTTCTCTCATTATCTGCTGCTTCAAAATAACTCAGCGTATTGATACCAAAGCTGGACAGGTACATTGTCTTGCCATTCACCTCAATGCCGGAAGACATAACGGCTTTCAGAGCTGAACTTACAGAAGACAGGTTCTCGTCACGGCGAAGCAGGGAGTCTTTGACTTTGGTCTCCCACTCCTTGATATCGCTCTCCGACATAGCCTCTTTCTCTTCACTGGTCAGTGGCTCATAGCCCTTTGCAGAATCCGCATTGTACAGCTTATCCATCTCATTGATGATGGAGTTGTACTCTTTTAAGAAGTTCTTCAGCATGTCATATATGCCGTCTGTATCGTTCTGCGTTGTAACCGTAATTTCTTCCGTACCGGTAGTTACATCCAATGCCGTAAATGTCAAGCCATTAATGTCAAAGGTATTATTGGTGCTGGTGTATCTTGCATTGTTCAGATAAATAACAGCGTCCTGACCATCAACCTTAGTCGCCTGTGATGAAGACAAACCCAATGCCGATAATGCGGCATCATCGCCGGTAATAGTGAAATCATTTGCCTCGCCCATTTCCTTTGAAACGACATAAAGCCTCTGCTGCTTTGCATCAAAGTTGGCATTGACACCTGCACTCTTAAGCTGAGTGAGAACATCAGAAATTGTGGTTTCGCCATTTATCGCAATATCCACTTTACCGCTCTTTGTTGTTATAGAAATATTTCCGTTTATATCATCCGCAACACCTTGGATATCACTGATTTTAGAAAGAGCCGTCAATTCTCCGGCCTTTCCTTTCAGCTCACCGCCGGTCATATAGCCGCTCTTTGCGAGAGACTCTATCCGCAAAGACTGCACACCGTTTACTGCGCCTTCACCCGTAATGACACTGACTTTATTGCTGTTAGACACTTTTGTGGTCTTCTTTGCATAGTCAGTTGCAAAACGCATATTGGAAAGGTATTTTTTCTGCAGATTCTGCAGCTTAGTGTTCAAATCTTTCCACGCATCCTGTTTCCAGCTCAGTTTTGTCTGCGCTTTTTTTGTGGTATCCACTTTGGTTTTCTTTGCGGACACCAACTGTTGTATAATACTTTCCGTATCCATTCCGGACATCATTCCGGTCAATCTCATGCCTGCCATGTTATCTCCTCCTATCTTCTCTCATCTACAAGGATGCCCGCCATTTCCCAAACCTTGGCAATCATATCCAAAGTCTTCTCGGGCGGAAGCTCTTTGATAACTTCCTTGCTTTCCTTATCGATGATTTTGATGGTTACCCTGTTGGTTGCCTCGTGAATACCGAACACTGCCTCCGAATGAGCCATCTTCTTATTCATCGTTTCCACAGCTTTTTTGATTTGCTCATTACTGGGCTGCTTCCCGCCTTCTTTGTCGGCAGTGCTGTCTGACTTTCGGTGTTCACGGG
>CAMWLB010000273.1 GCA_947174985.1 uncultured Lachnospiraceae bacterium
GGACAGGGAGATCATGAGCAACCGGGAATACGATGCCCTCTATGATGAACTCCAGGCTTTGGAGCAGGAGACGGGCATGGTGCTGGCTAACAGCCCGACGGTGAACGTGGGTTATGAAGCGGTGGAGGAGCTGCCCAAGGAACAGCATGAGAGTCCCATGCTTTCTCTGGGTAAGACGAAGAGCAGGGAGGAACTGCAGGACTGGCTGCAGGGAAAGGCTGCGCTTTTGAGCTGGAAACTGGATGGGTTGACGGTGGTACTGACATACCATGAAGGAAAGCTTGCAAAAGCAGTGACGCGCGGCAATGGCGAGGTTGGCGAGGTAATTACCAACAATGCCCGTACCTTTCGGAATCTGCCGATATCTATCGCCTATAAAGGTGAACTGGTTCTGCGTGGTGAGGCAGTGATTACGTACTCTGATTTTGAAAAAATCAATGCAGAGATAGCGGAAGAAGAGGCTAAGTACAAAAATCCGAGAAATCTCTGCAGCGGTTCGGTACGGCAGCTTAACAATGAGATAACAGCGAAGCGAAATGTGCGCTTCTATGCGTTTGCCTTGGTAAAAGCGGATGGCGTGGATTTTTCCAATTCCCGCATGCAGCAGTTTGCTTTTCTAAAGGAGCAGGGCTTTGAGGTGGTGGAACATGTTCTCGTAGAGCCGGAAACGATTCAGGGAGCAATTTCCGACTTTGAAAAAAAGACGGAAAGCTACGATGTGCCCTCTGACGGGCTTGTGCTTGTCTATGAGGATATCGCCTACGGGCAGTCGCTCGGCAGGACAGCAAAGTTTCCGCGGGATTCCATTGCTTTCAAATGGGCGGATGAACTGCGGGAGACTACGCTAAAAGAAATCGAGTGGAGTCCGAGCCGGACAGGGCTGATTAACCCGATAGCTGTCTTTGAGCCGGTGGAACTGGAAGGAACTACCGTGAGTCGGGCTTCGCTTCACAACATCAGTATCCTACGCGGATTAAAGCTGGGACTTGGCGATAGGATTACCGTATACAAAGCCAATATGATAATACCGCAGATTGCGGAAAACCTGACCTGCTCCGACAGTGCAGAGATTCCGGCGGTCTGTCCCGTGTGCGGCAGGGAAACAACGATTAAAAGCATAAACGATACCGAGAGCCTTTACTGCACCAATCCGGATTGCGCTGCAAAGAAAATCAAGGCGTTTACCCTGTTTGTCAGCCGTGATGCCATGAACATTGACGGTTTGTCGGAAGCAACCTTGGAAAAATTCATTGGCATGGGATTTATTCATGAGTTTGCCGATTTGTTTCATCTTTCTGCGCATAAGGAGCAGATAGTGGAGATGGAGGGCTTTGGCGAAAAGTCCTATGCGAATTTGGAGGCAAGCATAGAGAAAGCAAGAAAAACCACGCTTCCGAGGCTTATTTACAGTCTTGGCATTGCCAATATCGGTCTGGCAAACGCGAAGATGCTCTGTCGCCAGTTTGATTATAAACTGGACGCCCTGATGGATGCAGATGCGGAGGCTTTGAGTGCGATTGAGGGCGTTGGCGATGTGATTGCGGCTGCCTTTGTCGATTATATGGCACAGCCGGAAAATAGGGATATGCTGTCGAGGCTTACAGAGGAACTGGAGATAGAGGTTCCGGTGATAGATGAGAGCAGTCTGTCCCTTAGCGGTCTTTCTTTTGTGGTGACGGGAAGTCTGAATCACTATGCGAGCAGGAATGAACTGAAGGAGGAAATCGAAAGACTGGGCGGCAAGGTGACGGGAAGCGTTACAAGCAAGACGGAATGTCTGATTAACAATGATGTCTCGTCTGCCTCGTCTAAAAATAAAAAAGCGAAGGAATTACAGGTGCCTATTTTATCGGAGGAGGAATTTATACAAAAATATGTGGGAGGAAAAAACGATGCCGATTAAAATACAGAAGGATTTGCCAGCAAAAGAAATTTTGGAAAATGAAAATATATTTGTGATGGATGAGGGACGTGCAGTGCATCAGGATATCCGCCCCATCAGGGTATGTATCTTGAACCTGATGCCCGTAAAGCAGGACACGGAGCTGCAGCTTTTGAGGGCTCTGTCCAACACGCCGCTGCAGGTGGAAGTGACTTTTCTGACTGTAAAAAGCCACACCTCCCAGAATACGTCGGCAAATCATCTCAACAAGTTCTATACCACCATGGACGAAATTCATGACAACCGGTATGACGGTATGATTATCACGGGAGCGCCCGTAGAGGATATTACCTTTGAGGAGGTGGACTACTGGCAGGAGCTTTGCGATATTATGGACTGGTCCGGCAAACATGTAACCTCGACGCTGCATATTTGCTGGGGGGCACAGGCTGCGTTTTATCATCACTATCATATCCAGAAAAAGCAGCTTCCGGAAAAGCTGTTTGGGATTTATCCACATCGGGTTGCCAATCGGAAGGTGCCGCTGGTGAGGGGCTTTGACGATATTTTTCTGGCACCCCACAGCCGCCACACGGAGACGCCGGCTGAGGCAATTCATGCATGCTCGGATATTACCGTTCTGGCAGAATCTGACGAAGCAGGCGTATTCTTAGCGATGGCACATGGCGGAAAGCAGATTTTTGTAAACGGTCATCCGGAATATGACCGCTATACCTTAAATAATGAATATCACAGGGATTTGAATAAGGGACTGCCGATTCACATTCCCTACAACTATTATCCTGATGACAATCCTGAGGAAAAGCCGCTGCTGCAGTGGCGTTCCCACAGCAACAACCTCTACAGCAACTGGCTTAATTATTACGTGTACCAAAACACGCCGTATGAATGGCATTAAGCGGTGATGCAGAGAGGAAATTGTTTGAAAAAGCAGCAGGCTTTGCTATAATGAAGTATAGTAATTGACTGTATTGTATGGTGAAAAAAGGCGGTGATAATATGACAGACAGTGAAAAAATGGATTTAATGCTTTCTAAACTTGATAAGCTTGATTCTTTGGAAAGTGATATACAAGAGATAAAACAAAAGGTGGGCATTATTGAAAATAAGGTTACAAGTATAGATTTAACACTTGAAAATGAAGTTCGTGTTAATATTAAGCGTGTGGCGGAAGGACATCTTGATTTATCCAGAAATCTTCACAATGCTTTAAGTATAGATAACGAAAAGGAAATGCTTTCAATCCGTGTAAATATGCTTGAAACAGAATTACGTAAGATAAAGGAAAGGCTTGAGAACATAGCATAGGTAATCATAAATCATATCGCATGAAAAGGGTGCAAAGTCTATTGCATATGAAGGCTCTGCACCTTTAAAAAAGTAGAAACATTAAGAAAATCATAAGAATTTGTTAAAGGCATTTGAAAAACTTGCTGTTATGCTGTTGATAACAGCTCTTTCACTGCCCGAAAAAAGGCGCGCAGAAATAGCGGCAGATAGGAGCTAAAAGATGAAAAGAGTTTTGGTGGTTTTTGGTGGCTGTTCCACGGAGTATGAGGTATCGCTGCAGTCGGCAACGGCAGTTATGCAAGCGATTGACCGCAATTTGTATGAGGTGCTGCACTTAGGCATCACAAAGGATGGCAGAACCTTTTACTATGAAGGAGCGGAAGAAAAGATTGCAGAAGATACCTGGCAGTCGGATGCTTGTTTTCCGGCGACTATTTCCATGAGCAGAGGAACACCGCTTCTCTGGGTTGATAAAAACGGTACGCTTTCCCAGATACCTTTCGATATTGCATTTCCTGTTCTGCATGGGAAAAACGGTGAGGACGGTACGCTGCAGGGGCTGTGTGAGCTTGCCGGCATACCGGTGGCGGGCTGTGGAATGGAAAGCTCTGCAATTGGTATGGATAAGGTGCTTGCGCATACGCTGGTGGAACTTGCCGGTATACGGGTACCCAAAAGCGTGTGTCTGAATACCATGCGGGAGTACGAGGAGAGCAGAAGCCGGATAGAAGCATTGGGGCTGCCTGTTTTTGTAAAGCCCGTGCGTGCAGGTTCCTCTTTTGGTATAAGCCGTGTGACAGATGCCGACGACATGAAAAATGCGGTAGAGGAAGCCTTTGTACATGATGCGCAAGTGGTGATTGAAGAAGCAATAGACGGCTTCGAAGTGGGCTGTGCTGTCATGGGCAATGACGAGCTTACCATAGGAAGGGCGGATGAAATCGAAATACCTTCGGGATTTTTTGACTATGAGGAGAAATATACATTAAAGAGTTCTGCAATTCATATGCCGGCAAGAGTAAGCAAGGAAGAGGAAGACAAGATACGGGAAACAGCAGGTAAAATCTATCAGATTTTGGGCTGCAAAGGCTTTACCCGGGTCGATATGTTCTTTACGTCAAAGCGGGAAATTGTATTTAATGAAATCAATACGATTCCCGGGTTTACTTCCCACAGCCGTTACCCGAACATGATGAAGGGAATCGGGCTTGATTTTAAACAGGTGGTAAACGAAATTATACGGTTGGCACAACAAAAATTTAAAAAATCAGAACTTAATGACTATAAGTTATGGAAACAAAT
>CAMWLB010000274.1 GCA_947174985.1 uncultured Lachnospiraceae bacterium
ATGGTATTGGTATAAAAACAGGTACAATTACATAATACATTATTTCATTTTTCAATATCTTTTGTAAGATATCCGCCATTTAATTGTCCCCTTAATCCCCGATGCACTCTATTTTCTTAACAAAATCAAACCACTTCTCATTGGTATCTTCTTGCCAGAAATCAAAATTGTAATGCTTATTATACTTCAAAATTTAAAAGTTGTACCTGCAATTTATTCATTAGGCTCTTTTACTCTTCTTTCAAAAATCAAAACATCCTCACAAGCTGTTGCATTAACACCAAGACCCAGTATACCTAATGCATTTTTTCCCAATTCATTAGAATATATCGTATGTAATTTCCAACCATTTTTTGTATGCTCAGATAGAATCCTCATCATTTCCTGCTTATCAATAGTACCGTGATTTTCATTAATAATTGTCACTACATCATATTCATAAAATTCATTGAATGATTTAGCATATTCTACATGTTGTATTTCTTTTTCCTGCTCCTCCATTTCTTTTCTCAAGTATTCTTTCATCTCATATCCCGTTACAGCATTGAACCTTGTGTCTATTCTTTTATAAAAGCATTGTTTTATTTTTTCTCTATCAACATTTGGATTCGCTTTCTTATCAATTTCGCCTGCAATTTTATTATAATATTCAATATACTTATCAATATCAGTTTCCGTTTCAAGATTGATAAGTGTCATTCCGCCAAATTCGGCATAGCAATTATCGCATAACAACCCGTCAAAATGTTCCCCTGAAATAAATCCTATTTTTCGCCCACAATTAATACATTCCTTTGCCATGACCATACCTCCACATGTTTGTACTATAAACAATATAGCATCGCCATCCAAGCTTCCGCAATCTCTTTTTCAATTTCCCATGCGCTTCTTTTTCTGCATACCCGGTTTGCGCCAGATGCGCATGCGGTAGAGTACATACAATACTGCTGCCGATATGCCATTGCTGACCACCACGCTGTACCATATGCTGCGCACGCCCATATGAAACACCGTTTCAAAGAGGAACAGTGTCAGAAACCGGAACACCCAGAGACGGGATACATCCACAAGCATCGTAATTTCCGTGTGCCCTGTCCCCTGGAAAAGTCCGATGGATGAATTGTATATTCCATTTGTCCAGCACCAAAACGCCATAATGCTCAGGAAATCTGCAGCCATCGCAACAACGACGTCATCATCCGAAAAGATACCTACAATCGCTTTCGAAATGGGCGCAAGAGACAAAATCATACCGCCCACAAGCAGAAAAAGAATACTGATATTTCGGGCAAGCTTGTAACCCTTTTCTGCCCTGTCATACTGCTCGGCTCCCACATTCTGCCCAACAATCGTGGCAACCGCAGAACCAACTCCGTTTGTAGGAAGTGTGATGAGACTGTTCACTTTGTTTCCGATACCATATGCCGCCATTGCCTCCGTACCATATTGATAGACATTTTTACTCATCAGCAGGAAGCCCAACTGCATGGTAGAACCGCCTATTGCAGTGGGAAGACCGACTTTTAAGATGGACATCAGCTTTTCTTTTTCAAATTTCAGATGCCTGAGGTCAATATTGATTGTCCGGGAAGGTCTTGTCAACGCATAAAACGCTATGACTGCAGAGGGAAGTTTTGCTGCCAAAGTGGCAAGTGCAGCTCCCATAATATTTAAGTCCAGAACAAGCATGAAAAGCGGGTCCAGAATCATATTTATCACAATTCCCAAAAAATTGAGCAGCATCGGGCGCACGGTATCTCCTTGCGCCTGATGGATTGCATTGTATATATTTATTGTATACAAAAGCGGCATATCAAGCACAACAATCCGAAGGTATATATTTCCATAGTCATAAGTATTGCCGGCGGCGCCAAGCCACCCCACAATGGCAGGGGTTACAAAAAAACAGATACCGGCACAGGTAAACGCAAAAAGGATTGCACAGGCAAAAATCTGGTTCGCCATACCCTTCGCATTCTCATCATCGCCGGCCCCGATATATTGCGCTATGAGCACCGAACCGGCCACTGTAATACCGGTGCCGAAGTTGAGAATGATATTCTGTACAGGTGTCACCAGATTGATTGCCGCCAGCTGTTCCGTGCCGATTTTTCCAAGCCAGTAAGTATCCGTCAGGTTGTACATCGTCTGCAAAAAGGAATTCAGCGCAACCGGTACGGCGATAGAAAGCACTGCCTGCAGCATATTTCCATTTAATATCAGACTTCTGTTGGTTTCTTTTTTCAGAAAGTTCATTTACTTGCTCTCCCCGTTCCGCTCGTTCTCCTCTTTCTCATGCAGGGCAGAAATATACTGCTCCCTGTCTACCGGCAAAAAAATCTTTTTTCCCTGCCAGGCAGAAAGGTACGCGGCATTGACCAGTTCAAGTGTATCTGCACCTTCTACTCCCGGGGCTATCAAATCTTCCCCTTTCAGAATGGCATCCGCAAAATTTTGCAACATGGTCTCATATGCCTGCTCAGGAGTTCCGAATTGATATTCCTCCACAGTCTCATGAAGTTCCTGTCTGGAAGTGACCTGCGCCTTTTTGCCATATTCCCTCACATCACAGTCAAAGCGCGTCAACTGCAGTTTCTGACCGTCAAGTAAGATTCTCCCCGCAGTCCCTGTGATTTCCAACCGTTCTGTCCGGCTTCCCTCTCCCGTTGACACAACAAAGAGACCCGTCATTTTCCCGGGGTAGTCCATAATCAGCGTTGCCTCATCATCCACAGCAAAATCATTGTACTTCCCAAAGGGGATATCGGCGTAAACGGACTGCGGAAGCCCAAACAGATACTGCCACATGTCCAGAAGATGATACCCCTGATTAATCAGCAGTCCTCCGCCCTCTCCGTTCCAACTGCTGCGCCAGCCTGCAGAATGGTGGTAGTACTGCGTTCTGAAATAATTGCTGTTTTCGAGGCTTACACGGGTAAGCTGACCGATGGCCTGTTCTTCCAAAAGCTCTTTTATCTTCCTGTATTGTGCATAGGTACGCTGATGACACATCATAGCATATACTTTTTCGGAGCAGCCTGCCGCTTCATTTATCATATGCGCATCCGCAGTTGTGATTCCGGCAGGTTTATCACACATAACATGTTTTCCCACCTGCAGGGCACGAACCGCCATTGCGGGATGCTGCTTGTGCGGCGTTACGATAAGTACTGCATCAAATGACTGTGAAGCCTCATACAGCATATCCTCGCTACGGTAAATCCCGACGGAAGGCTCCAGATTTGCTGCGGCCCATTCTGCATTTTCCGCGCTCCTGCAGCATACGGCAGTCAGCGTCAGACCGTCAATTTTTCCGCTTCCAATCTTGGATGCGTATTTTTTCCCCATCGAACCAATTCCAATAATGGCACAACGGACAGGCTTCCCTTTTTCCTCTATGTTTAATTTCATCATCAGGTCTCCCATCTTTCTCTATAGATAAGAAGAATTTACAATAATTTTTCTTGATTTTCTACTGATTATGGAATACAATTGCCTAAAAATACTGTTTTTTCAACAATATTCGGAGGCTGCCATGACAAACAACAGAAGCGTAAGACAAACAGAAAAGATGATTGACAGAATCTATGCGGAAGGGGAAGTCAAAAAAGCCGGTTATGTAATGCCCTCTCATCACTGCCACCCTTATTTTGAGCTTTTTTACATTGAAAGCGGCGCCTGCCGTTTCTTTATAGAAAATAATATGCATGATATGCATAGCGGCGATTTTATGCTGATTCCGCCGCAAGTACTGCATTATACACGTTACAGTTTCGGGGACTGCAAGAGAAACATTGTCTTTTTTCGTGAAGATGACATCTGGGAATCTGTAAAACAACTGCTCCCACAGCAGACAGACTTTTTTTCCGAAATGCGGATTTTTCAAGTTCCGGAAGCGCATCGGGAACAGATTGCCGCGCTCCTTTTGCGTATGGTGAAGGAGGAGAAAATTGGTGACAAACATTCCTCTCTCATGCTTCAGACATTATTGCAGGAGTTGTTTTTACTTTGCAGCCGGGAATGCCGGTTCCCGCAAGACATGCCCGTCCATATTCATACGACCGACCAACAGATTGTGCAGGCGGCACAATTTATCAGCAGCCATTATATGGAGTCCATTACCATGGCGGATATTGCACGGGCCGCAGGCTACAGCCCCAATTATTTGAGCCGGAAATTCAGAGAGGCTGCCGGCATCGGCGTACATGAATATCTTGTTTTTATCCGGCTGCAGCATGCCGCGCTAGAACTCATCACCACGGATGATTCCATTACGGAAATTGCACTCCGCTGTGGTTTTTCAGACAGCAACTACTTTAAGGACGCTTTTAAGAAAAGGTACGGCGTTACGCCAAGAACCTACAGGAAATGATTGCAGGATACGTCATTCTCTATCTGCTTTACAGCCTTTTCATGAAAAAATATTCTTCATAATTGTCCGTATCGTTTTTATAGTACCCTACCTGCTCATAATGCATCGC